>JAGMDA010000001.1 GCA_023128935.1 Candidatus Eiseniibacteriota bacterium
TCTACGGCGGGGCGGCAGGCGGGGGAAAGAGCTCAGCTCTCCTGATGGCGGCTTTGCAGTATGTTCACATCCCAGGATACGCGGCGCTTCTCCTTCGGCGAACCTACACCGACCTGACACTGCCCGATTCTTTGATGTCACGAGCACGGGGCTGGCTACAGGGCACGGGAGCGAAGTGGGTCGAGCGGGAGAAGACGTGGAGGTTTCCCTCCGGAGCGACTCTGAGCTTCGGGTACCTGCAGCGTGAAGGCGACCGATATCGCTATCAGTCTGCGGCGTTTCAGTTCATCGGCTTCGACGAGCTGACACAATTCCCCGAAATCTCCTATACTTATCTCTTCAGCCGGTTGCGGCGACTGAAGGGCTTCAACGTGCCGGTGAGGATGCGCTCGGCGTCCAACCCAGGGAACATCGGACACGAGTGGGTTCGGCAGCGCTTCCTGATCGAGGGGAAGAGCAAAGGCCGAATCTTCATTCCCGCAAGGCTAGACGACAACCCTTACTTGGATCGGGCGGAGTACGTCAAGAGCCTCATGGAGCTCGACCCGATCACCAGAGCACAGTTGCTGGACGGCGACTGGACTGCTCGGCAGGTGGGCGGCTTCTTCCCCCGTGAATGCTTTGGTCTCCTAGCCAAGGCACCTCGAAGGTGGGAGGCGATTGTTCGCTTCTGGGACTTAGCAGCTTCCGCACCGAAGCCAGGGAAAGACCCCGACCGGACGTGCGGCTACTTGGTTAGCGTCGACAAGAAGGGAATCTTCACGATCCACCACGTTGTTCGCATGAGAGGCGTGCCAGCAGCGGTGGAGGCGGTGGTTGCGCAGACTGCGACGATGGATGGACGAGAAGTCCCCATCCGCATGGAACAAGAGCCTGGGGCGTCGGGCAAGTCGTTGATTGACGCCTACCGGCGTCGGGTGCTGCGGGGCTACAACTTTCGGGGGATACCGAGTGTCGGCAACAAGGTCGTCCGAGCCGGACCGGTCTCGTCGGAGGTTGACGCAGGGAACGTGAGGATGTTGCTTGCCCCGTGGACGTCTGAGGTGCTAGATGCTTTGGAGGCCTTCCCTCACGGAGCTCACGACGACGACGCCGATGCCCTGAGCGGGGCGTATAACTGGTTGAGCACGAAAGGCCAGCCAGCGATAGTGGTCGAGGATTTCTACCTGTAGGAGGGGAAGATGCGAGTCGTGTACGGCAACGGGGCTTACTGTGACGTATCGTGGAATCCGGAAGGGCTTGAGGGAGGCCATGCGGAAGACGTAATTTGGCTTCGGATCAAGCCGGAGAAAGAGCCTGAGATAAGCCTCTACATGACCGTCATTGAAGCAGCGGATATGGCCTCTCTGTTGGCTGATTCTGTCGGCGATTCCCTGGCTGGTTCTGTAGGCGAAAGACGTGACTACGTCGTCTAGGGACAAACGTTGACACGAAGAAGCAGAGCAGCTTTAATCCGGTCGTCTGCACAAGTTGCAAACAAATAGACGAATTGGGGGGAGATTGATGGAGAAGGTAGAGCGAGTGATGTACAAGGCGGGAGTGATGTTGGGTGCGGTGACAGACTTCTTGATCGAGTCGGCGGTAGGCTTCGTGGGCCTGGTCTTCGACCTGGTCTTCAGCATCTTCAGCTTCTTCCTGGGCCTGCTGTTCGGGGCGATCAGCCTGGCGTTGAGCCTGATCTTTGGGGACGACGATGGCTACTACTGCCTGAATTTCAGGGAGGACGGGGACGATGGCTGAGGAAACCTTCGTTGTTCAGCTAGAGGACGGGCGGGTGGCGCTATGCGAGAAGATCGTTAGTCAGCCCTACCAGGACTGCGAATCTCACGCCGGACTGGTGGAGAACCTGGAGCCTGACACGATCTACCTGGGCATCGAGCGCGACGAGGAAACGGGAGCGGTATTCTTCCTGAGACCGGACGAGGCCATGGCTATCGTCTGGATCTTGAGCGGGGCGCTCTGGAGTGCACGGATGAAAGAGGATGAGGAGGGGACTGATGACTGAGAGCACACAAGCACAGGCGCAGGAGGTATCCCGATTGTTGGGCATCATCCTGAAGCAAGTCGTTCAGGTGGTCAAGAACGGTCTTCGGGAGCTTGGCTGGTGGATTCATGAGAAGGTCACTCTGCTGAGTTGGGCCTTTCTGCGAATCTTCGATAAGAGCACGGTTGACGGAGTCATCCTCGTGGACTGGGTGCTTGAACAGCGGCCATTTACGCCGGAGGCGAAGACGTGGCTACGTACCTTCGTTCGGGCGGATGTGGGGAATCTTGGGAAGCAGACCGGTGGCGGGTGGTTCTACCCTGCACTTGGGCGAGTCTTCTGCTACACCGGCCAACACGAGGCGATGCTGCACGAACTGGCGCATGCCTGGTATCAGCCCCGGAAACCACGACTCCGCAAGCAGATGCTAGCGGCTACGCTACGAGCGGCGGGCGACACGACGGTGCGCTACCAGGGAGCCTGCAAGTTGGCCCATGGCTACGTCTACGGGGTTGGACGGTGGGATGGCTTGATGGACGACGAGAACCACTGGGAGATGTTCGCCGGATTTGCGTCCTACTGCATGGGTAACCTTGAGGTGCTTCCTCCGTACCTTCGCAAGCTGTACGTGGGCTTGTTCTACGACTGGAGGGCTTCATGAACAACGGGAGTCTTGAGCTTCTCAAAGAGGCTATGCTTCTGGTCTGCAACGGCCAAGAAGAGGAAGCGGCGTTGATGGTCGCCTGTCCTCCGCGGCACGCCGTAGCTATGGCGGCGGACGGACTGAACGTTCGTCGACAGCCAAAAGCGGACGCGGAGAAGGTCGGTGTCCTGGAGTCCGGCACGATGGTCTCCATTTGGGGTAACGTCATCGGGGCGAACAGAGTCTGGACGTTCGTCATCGACCGAGAAGTGATTGGCTGGACAGCGACCGAGTACCTGACACTGGGATACTGAGGGAGTAGAGGAATGGCGGACAAAGTTAGGACTGGCGGGACGAAAGGTAGGGCTTACGCGAAGTGGTTTGCTTGGTTCAGGGAGCGACAGGCGGACTGCTGGACCGGCGGACGCAACGAGAAGAAGCAGGCGAAGACTTGCGCAACGTGCGGAGAGCCAATTCGGGTAGGCGAACTGCTGATGGTGAAGATTGTCCACGTGGGGAAGCGCAAAGGCGGCTTGCCCAAGCGGAGGACGAGGTGGGAGTACTGGCACAGAGAGTGCTGGAACAAGACCTGGAGATAGAAAAGAATGAAACTTTGGGACAAGATAGTCGCAGCGATGGGTGCGATGGTGAAGTCTTGGGTAGGCGGGCCCCAGCTTTGGCTGGATGACGACCTCACTGCCCAGGAGAAGGAGCGGCGGTCCTTCTACGACAAGGCTTGGACTTACTACCGAGGCCACCACAAACAGCCACTGAAGGTGCTGGCTGGCCAGCCCAACGACAACGTCATCCTGAACTACTCTCGCCGAGTAGTCGATAAGGGTGTCGCCTTCCTCTTTGGCAAACAGCTCATCTGGGAGCTTCCCCTGCAGACGGAGCAGCCAAAGAAGCCGGGCGAGGACGGAGAAGAGACCGAGTCCCCCGCAGAACTGGCGCTTCAGGACCTTTGGAAGTCTGAGGAGCAGATGATGATTTTCCTCACGGACCTGGCGACAACCGGAGGCGTTTGCGGTACTTTCTACCTTCAGATCGTCGTCAAACATGACGAAACTCTCCGACTAGTAGCTCTCGATCCTTATCTGGTTCTTCCCAAGTTCAACCCCGACGACGTCGAGGACGTGTGGGCCTACCACCTTCGCTGGCGGGCAGGCGACACAGCTCGGCGGCAGATTTGGCTACGGGATACCTTGCTGAACGAGGACACCGACACGGAAGAGCCGGATGAAGAAGGCTACTGGACCTACTGGACCGAAGAGAAAGACGGCAGGGGAGTCTGGCGGCTAGTGGTCGAAGCGCAAGAATGGCCTTACCCGTTCGCCCCGTTCATTCACGGCAAGAACCTCCCGAATCCTCACTCCTTCTACGGGAGGAGCGACCTGGAGGACGCCGACCTCAACGACACGATCAACTTCGTGGCAGGGAACACCAACCGACTGATCCGCAAGTGTGCCCATCCGCTCATCTGGGGCTACGGCTTCCAGCGAGGCGAGATGCGGGTCTCCCCTGGTTCAGCAGTCGTCTCTACAAATCCGGACGCGAACCTTGAGGTTCTCCAGCAGATTGGCGAGGTGAAAGTCGCCTCGACCTTCCTGGACCGGATGATAAGCGCTTATTCCCAGGTTACCTGCACGCCGGACCTTGACCCCGCAAACATGCGACTGGGAGCGGCCTCCGGCTTTGCCCTGCGGGTGCTCTACGGGGACTTGACGGAGAAGACCGGACTGAAGCGATCGAGCTACGGAGCGGCTCTCATCGAGACCATGCGTCGGTGTGCTTTCATCCTGGGCTTCGGCGAGGACCATCGGGTCAAGCTCACCTGGGAAGACCCTCTCCCCGTGGACGAGCGGGAGGAAGTGGAAGGCCTGGGGTTTGACGCCAGCCAGAAACTAGTCAGCAAAGAAACCCTAGCGACGAAACGTGGCTACGACTGGGAGGTAGAGCAGAAACGTCAAGAGAATGAGGGGAAAGGCGACGACAACATCGGTCTTGCCCTTCTTGACGCCTTCGAGACGGGACACCGTGGCGTCACTGATCAAGAAGACGAAGACTAAGCTAGATGCCTACCGCAGATCAGCAGGCAGCGGCGTTCAAGCAGGAGCTTCTTCGCTCTACGCGGGACGTTGAGCGCCAGATGGCCCAAGAGTGGGCGACGGCGTGGAAGGCTATCGGGGAGCGGATCGACGAAGCGACCGCCAGGATAGCCGACGACCAGGCGAAACTGGAGGAACTCAAGCGCTCTCTGATGGGAGTGCGGGGGGACCGAAGAACCGAGGTCGAAGCCACAATTGCTCGCCTGGAGACGTCTTTGCCTGGTTTGCGGGCAGCCGTTGTTCGGGACCAGGAATGGCAGGACGAGATTGCCGTAGAGATAGCCCAACTATCCGGTCAGATGGCGGCGTGGGAGGAAGATGCTCAGCAACGCCTCGTCGAGCTTGCCCAAGAGCACGGAGTTGCGCTAGGTTTGGCGGGCTGGCGGGACAGAGCTAACAACCTGCGTTACGAAGTAGCGGCAAAGACGCACGGCGTCATGGATGTCGTTTGGGGCCCGCACAAGGTTGGAGTACCTGGCAAAGGTGAGTGGGCGATCGCCAAGAAGCAGGGACTCTACACAACTACCGCCAACGGTCAGCGACTATATGCTCAGGAGCGGGCCGACGCCGAAGAACTCATCTCATACCTCAAAGCAGGCGGCGAGTATGGGACCCCGGAGTTTTCCCGATTGTTGGGCTATACTGAAGGGGAAATCCAAGAGTATCAGGCATTTCTTCATGCGCAGAAGATGGCGGCAGTAGGGAGCGCGGTCGGTTGGGGCAGACCGAGCATGAAGGCGATCGAGCATCTCGTCGGGCGCACAATGGACGGAGGCATTCTGGCCAAGCGGTTCGAGCGACTAGGTGAGAAGACCTGGGCCGGCATGCGGTCGGAGTTGGTGAAGGGCATGGCGCTCGGCCAAAATCCCCGAACAGTAGCCAGAGCCATGCAGGTGAAGTTCGGTCGCGGTCTGACCGAAAATCTCGTACTTGCTCGGACGGAGATGATTCACTCCTACCGCCAAGCGTCCTTGATGACCTACCGAGAGAACGAAGACGTCGTCCAAGGCTACCGGTGGTGCGCAGAATTGGGGCCCCGGACGTGTCAGGCCTGCATTTCTCTGCACGGGACCGAGTTCACCCTCCATAACGCAGAACGCTCGATACGCAAGAGAGAACAGGAGCTGAGCGGCGAAGAACGCGAAGCTGTCGCGGGTGGCATGATGACCGGCGGGACAGCCGGAATGGACGCCGTGCCGAGTTCCTGGGCCAGGGAAGGGCTTGAAGCCGCATCGGACGCCAACCACAACGAGACCCCGTGGGAGTGGTTCGACAGGCAGAAGTACGCGAAGCAGATTGAGCTTGTTGATCCCGTTGTCCTGGCGGGGCTTCGGGGCGGTGCTGTTCAGAAAAGTCAGCTCTTCAAGCGAGTAGACGGTAAGCTTGTGCCCCGTACTCTGGGAGAATTTAGCAACAGCACGAGGCTCAAGGAGATCTATGCCGCTGAGCAGCAACGCCGGAAAGAAGACCCTCTGTGGTGGAGAACGCGGTGCGACCTGGGCAGGGCAAACGCGGTTGTCGGGCGGGAAATGAGGTTCAGAACGGGCCAACCTTTCGAGTCCGCCTGGTCCGGAGAAACGATCGTGAAGATGGCGGGAAGCTACGCTGGCATGAAGGCGTGGGACTGCGACATCTACATTTCAAAGAGCACCGCCGATTTCGAGAGGCCTGATCCGCCTCAACGGATAGGAAAGTACAGCATCAAGGGGAAACCGCCTAAGTCCAGGGAGGAGAAAGAGGCCAAGTATATCTCGGTGATGATCCACGAGCTGATGCACTCCTACACAAAAGGCACAAGCCCTACTGCGTACAGCTCGAATATTGACTGGGAGGAGGGGACAGTCGAGGCGATGATGAGAGTCCTTCGGCCCACTGTTGTCCGGGACACGGGAATGGGCGCTCACATCTCAGACGCGGCTTGGCGGGCCAAAGATAAGAGCAACGGCTATAACAGATATATTCGGGGACTAGAGGCGATAAGGAAGAGGCAAAACGTCAGCCGAGCCAACTTCTACGGGACTCTCTTCAGTACCCGCTTGCCGGATCGCCGATGGGAGGCATTCAAGTTCGACCCTGGACGCGTAAAAGCCCTAGCGGCCAAGAGACAAGAAAGTCTTGACTTGATAGGGGTGGAGGCGGAGAAGTACGACAGGAGGGGTAACCCGACGTCCCGGATGTTCTGGGGCATGGAAGACCTTGAAGACGCTTTGGCGGGGGAGTGGTGAGATGGAACGCAGACAGTTGCTTCGAGACATCTTGGCGCTGGTGGACGCCAGCTCTAGGGCAAAGGCGCAGAAGGTTCTGTCTCGGCAGGAGCGTTGGATGGAGAAGTATCCGGACGACACCGAGATTGAGGACTGGGGAGAGATGCTGGCCATGCTGGTTGCTGCTTATCGTTCGATGAGACGGGAGAAACTCTCATGATGACTGACCCGCTTGACGTGGGCGACATCGACGTTCAGGACCATCCGTCCGGACGTTGCACATTTGTGCCTATCCTTCGTGCCTGGAAGGACCTGGGCTTCGAAGGCGTGGAAGACTTGGACCGGCACGAGACGGGCCTGGAGTGGCTCGGTCGTCAGGACTACGACACCATCACGAAGGTCATGCATCCCGCAGTCTACGAGGCGTGGCGGGCGGGTGCGCTACCGAGTAGCCGCTTGGTTACTCGCCACTATGACAAGGACTTTGGCTGGACTGTGCGACCGGCGACGCTGAAGAGTTTCGGATACGAAGAATTCTCCAACTCCGTGAAGAGCATGGACATGGCGGAGTGGGGCTGGCAGGCCGAGGACGTCCGAGAGCGAAGAGCTACGGACCCCAGATGGTTTCGCACTCGTCATCACCTAGACCAGACCAACTCGATCATCGGACGAGAGCTTCGCTACGCCACTGGCTACTCCTGGAAGTCGAGGTGGAACGGAGAGCTAACGATTAGAGAAGCCGTTGGCTACGGCGGAATGAAGGAGTGGAGCTGCAGCATCGTCATTGCCGGTGACATTGCGCATCTTGGGGTGTCGCAGGAACAGTGGGCTCAGGGGAAGTACCACACAACGCTCATGCACGAGCTCTTGCACTCTTACTCCCCTGGCGTCTCCCCAGAGCTCTACGGACAGAGGATTGAGTGGGAGGAGGGCATCGTGGAGGGTATGACGCGCATGATGAGACCCGCTCTGTTTGGGGCGCAGGGGATAGGCGGGAGGTCGGCGATTTCGGACGCCACCTGGGAGAGGATAGACGGGACTCACGGCTATAACAAGTTCATCAGAGCGCTGGAAGTAGCCAGAGACATGCAAGGAGTGAGTCGTCAAAAGTTCTACACGGAGATGTTTGTGACTCCCCTGTACGACCGCTTCGACAAGGCCTTTTCGTGGAAACCCGAAGAGGTATCTGGCCTGAGGAACCTCTACGACAGTTTCGGGATGGAAGAAGGACTCAACCTGCTTCGCCAGTACGGGGCGGGAGACGTGATCGACTCGTCCTCGGTGTTCTTCGGGAGAGGACTCTACGCAACGGAGCGACCGACAGGAATGCCTTCCCCTGGTCTGGAATCTGCTTTCGCCAGGGCAGCCTCAACAGGGAACGTGACGCTGGACAAAGCTCTTGCTGCGGGCGGTGTAAACGAGTGCTTCTTGGTTCACCACGAAGGTGACGGGTATGGCCTCTGGAAGGCGGGCGTTTCTGCAGAAGATCTCCTGGGCGTAGGCTATTCTGGCGACTACGCTTATCCGAGCATGGCCGGGAGCATACTTCACGGCGAAGGAACTAGCCACCGCAATGAGGTCACGGCATATCAGCTTTCGGAATTGCTGCTGCCTGGTGAAGGCTTGGTTCCGGAGACGGTTCTCTTGGCAATGAGAGGCGAGGAGGGTTCTAGCCAGTTCTTCATCGAGAACGCCTTCTTGCAGAAGGACGCCGAATATCAGGAGGGGCTTGAGCTACTGAGGGCAAACCGGCGACGGATTGACGCGACCATTGCGCTGGATTTCATCCAAGACCAACACGACAGACACCACGGCAACTGGATCTACGGCGAAGACGGCACGTTCTACGCAATCGACAACGGATTCGCTCTGTGGCAGGAGAGCCCTGAGCACCAGATGGGATCTAGCTGGTTGCAGTCGGAGGCTCGGCGGGCGATCACACAAGAGGAAGGCACGTGGGCGTTCAATCAAGACCTACTGATCTCGTGGCGGGACGTTAGCAGGAGCGCTTTTGACGAGGCGTTGGCCTTCAGAAACTCGGCAGAGCAGGATGCAGCCTGGCGGCGTTTCGAACTCATCAGGAGTCAGGGCTCGTTGGATACGTGGTCAAGGGGAGGGAAAAGAGTCCTAACGAAAGAAGAGCGGGAGTCACAGGCAAGGATGGAAGAGGCGAGACCCTCCTGGGCGGCGGACATGATAGGAAAGTGGGATGAGGAGGCGGAGCAATGGGTATGGTGGTGACGTTCTGGAGAACCGGAAATATCGAGAAGCCGCAGAAGGAAGAAGGTAGGGTAGTTCTGGCGGGTGACGGCGTATCTGGGCCAAAAGATCTCGTTGAACTACTCTTCCCCAAGGGAGTCCCCAAGAAGGCGGAGGCCATCCGGCCCGTCCTGCGGGGAGCTCCTCTGCGCTTCGACGGGAGATATCTACGAGCAGAAGTGAAGGAATGAGGATGAGATGACGAAAGTGAAAACCAGGGGACGACTTGAGCGAGACATCTTGAAGTTGACGAGGCAGGACCCGACCCTCGGCTTGCCTACTCGCCGGACGATAGAGAACAGGGAGACGCAAGTCAGGCAGGTGCGGCGTCGGCACACTCGCTGGATGGAGAGGAATCCGCGGGACGAAGGAATGCGGAGTTGGGGCGAGATGCTCGTTATGCTAGAAACATCGTTTCAGCACGGAACACCCTGAGATAGAAGCTTCAGGGACAAACGTTGACAAAGCCCTGCAGACTGTGTTTAATATTGAACAGTCTTGTTGATTATGGAAGCGCTTCCACGACATAGGGGGGAGAGATGAGCGGAAAACGCAGAGCGATTGTTTACTACCCAGGCGAACCGAGGGAGGACCTGGACACAGCCTTGATGAGATGCCCGGGCTTTTATGCCGCAGGTTTCGACTTTCCCGACAACAGGCGAGAGATCGTCATTGATGTCAGAGGAGTGGGCGAGACATCCCACATTCTCAGCCTGATGCCGGATGATGCTATCCTCGGTCTGAGCATGGTGATAGAAGAATGAAGTGCGTCGTCGTTCTCGGCACGGAGCGCAGTTGCACGTCAGCAGTTGCTGGTGTCTTGCACCTTCTTGGTTGTCCTATGGCCTCCGAGGAGTTCATCATCAAGGCGCATCCGGAATTCAACGCCAAGGGGCATTTCGAGGACAGGCGCTGGCACGAGCTGAACCGCAGAGTCAGCCGACAGCTCGGCCTCCACAAAGAGCAGGAAGCGGAGTACAAGGCGCTGATTGCGGCTTGCAGGCGAGAGCCGATTTGGGGCGTGAAAGACCCGTACTTCGTCAACATGGGCGGCCTGGTATTTTCTCTGATCGAGGACGACCTCTACTTCATCGCCGTGCATCGCCGGTTTGACGCGACTGTGGCTAGTCTTCAGCGACACCACGATGGGGGGAAAGGGACGCACCTCGTCCGGGCGCAAAGCGTGGGGATCGAGTGGAAGAAGCGATTCTTCGACATGCTTCATTGGGTCTCGCCTCTCTACCACCTGCAGGCGGAGCGGCTGATGACAGACACGGAGCAAGAAATCCAAGGAATTCTTAACTTTCTGGGCTGGTCGCCGAAAGAGGACCTACAGAAAGCGATCGACTTTATCGACCCGACACTCTACCACTTTCCGAGGCTAAAGTGAACATTGTTCTAGCCTCGATTTTCCGCAACGGCGGCGACTACGTGAATCGGTGGGCGAACCAGGTTCGGAACCTCGCCGGGGCTCTACCGGACGGCCACGAGCTAGGTGTTCTGATCGCCGAAGGGGACAGCACCGACAACACGTGGGTGCAGCTAAAAGGGTTCGTTCGCATGTTCGGTGGTAGGCTAGTCAAGCTGGAGCATGGCGGCCTGGAGTGGGGGAGTGTTGACGATGTGTGCCGGTGGCGGCAGGTGACGAACGTCTGGAACGCTCTTTACGGCCACCTCGACGACATCGAAGGCGATGCTCTCATTCACGTCGAAGCTGACCTGATTTGGAAACCTGAGACGATGCGGCGTTTGCTTCGCCAGCTGGAGCGAGTACCCGCAGTTTCGCCTATGGTCTGGCATCGGCGGCCTGGGCGGTTCTATGACACCTACGGCTTCCGGAAAGATGGGGTGAGATTCATTGGCCAGTCTCCGTACCATCCGGCGTTGGAGAAGTGGAGGTCAGAGGTGAACAGGCAGACGGGCCTGGTGAAAATCGACACGGCGGGCAGTTGCTTGGTCATGCGCATGGAGGTAGCGAGGAAGGTCTGGTTTGACTCGGACACGTGGCATCCGGGCCCCTCAATTTACGAGCAGGGAGCTAGCCTTTGGCTAGACACGCAGGTCGCAGTCACGCATCCGTAGGGGGAAAGATGGCGCAAAGAATTAGTCACGCAGACCGGAGAGCGACCAAGCCGCTCGTTGTCACCAGGGAACAGCTTGACGTTTTGCTGTCCAGATATACGCTCGGATGGAGATGGGCAGAAGACGCGATAGGAGAGTTATGGCGGAACGCCACGCCGATTCCACAACCTCGTGGAATGATAGAACGACGGATGGTCCTACCCTCCCAATTGCGGGTGTGGGTGCAGGACGTCGGAAAAAGAGGCGGTTTTGATCTTAGTCTGATGCGTATGAGGCCAACGGTCCGACTGCCCAAGTAAACTAGTAAACACAAGGAGAGAGTACTCATGGCAACGCCTGAGGAGCTTAAGAAAGCTGCGGACAAAGTAGCGGCGGACAAGGCGGCAGCGGAAGCTGCCATAGCCAAGGCCAAAGCGCAAGCCGAGCTTGACAAGGCTAAAACGCTTACAGCAGCGGGAAATGCTGGGGACGAGGACCCCGACAAGGGGGAGAAGGACAAGAACAAGCGGCAGTTCTCACAGGCCGAGGTTGATGCCCTTATCAAGGCACGCCTGGCCAGGACCAAGAAGCAGTACGCTGACTACGACGAGCTGAAGACAAAGGCAGCGGCACACGACAAGACCGAGCTTTCGAAGAAGAGCGCGGCGGAACAGTCTCAGATAGCTATCACAGCTCTGGAGGCTGAGCGCGATGCACTATTGCTCGAAGGCAAGGAAATCAAGTTGCGCTCGCAGGTGCTCCTGGCGGCGACAGAACTCAAGTTCTGGAGTCCAGGAGATGCGTGGGACCACTTGTCGCTGGACGATCTGGGACCGGACGCGGAGATCGAAGCGATCCAGAAGGCAGTAGAGGCAATGGCGGAAGCTAAGCCTTATCTGATCCAAGCGGAGACCGACCCGAAGAAGCGCAGGCGGACAAAGGCGCTCAACCCAGACAAGGACCAGCGTGAGGCCCCAGTCACCGACGACGAACGCCGAGCCATGTACTTTGGTGCTTTAGGCGGCGGAGGAACCAGGCCGTTCTTCCAGGGAGGCGGAGTGCTTCCCACAGTGGAGGGAAAGACCAAGTAACGACTTATCCCCGCTAACCAGCGGGCAGGATTCTGAGGAGGATCAAAATGGCTATCTCGACTGTTGCGAGTATGGCGTCCCTCTTTAACCTGATTTACGAGGACACGCTCTTCGTGGCCAGGGAAATGAACGTCATGACGAATCTCGTGACCCCTTACAGTGCTCGTGGCTGGATGGACCGGAAGATCGGCATCTACCCGACCATGACGGCTGTGGCAGTAGCGGAAGGCGTGGACTTCGCAGCGCCAACGACCTTCACCAAGACGCTACAAATGACGCTCTCTCCAGGAGAAGTCATCACCCAGGCGATTCTCACGGACCGCAGGGTAGAGACCGATCCGGAAGACGCTCGCAGGGACTGCGCGCAGGAAATGGGCAACGCCATCTCCACGAAGATCGACGTTGATATCGTGACCGATATCGCAAGCTTCACGACCGACAAGGGTGCGGGGACTGGCGTGACCGCCACGATCGCTACCTTCGCTACCGCAGTAACCACTCTGCGAGCGGCTTCGGTCCCCAACCCGATGTACGCCGTACTTCACCCGTACCACTGGCATGACATCTGGACGGAGCTGGGCCAGCCCGCTGCGACCTATGTCTTGCTCGGTGACGTGGCCAACCAAGCACTCAAGGACTTCTTCGTGGGTGACTGGCTGAACATGCGCTGGTGGGTATGCGCCAACATCGCCGTGGACGCAACGCCGGACGCCGTGTCTGGTGTCTTCAATCCGCAGGCATTGGCCTTTGATAGCCGCAAGGCCCCGACGATGGAACCTGAAAGGGACGCATCGCTAAGGGCTTGGGAGCTGAACATGGTCGCCGGTTACGCACACGGCGTTCGTCGTCAGACCCATGGCGTCAAGATGACCGCCGATGCCACTGCCCCGTAAAGACGGGCAGAACCGAAAAGGAAAACCAACAAGGGGGGGTGGTCTTGTGCGCTATGCGGGCTGCTCCTCCCACTGAACAGTATCGGAGGATACGCTTATGTTTCAAGGCATGATTGAGTTCCCCGTCACCGTCTACGTCGACAACGACCCAGCGGCTGACGACTATCTGCCGATTTGGCGCGCAGAGCGCAAGGCCCAGATCATCAGCGCCTACGCCGTTGTAGCCAACGACGTGGCCGGCAACACCGCGAACTACTTCAACCTGAAGCTGGTGAACGGCGGAGCAGCGGGCACGGCAACGACTGCCATCTCTGACGTCATCGGTGGGACTGCTGGCTGGACCGGCCTGCTCCCCGTTGAGTTTACGACGCTCGTCCCTGAGCTTGCTGCAGGGGACGTGGTGACGCTACTCTACAACGAAGAGGGCACAGGGACGTTCGCGGCCATGCAGATCCAGCTCAACGTTCGCTACGGCGACTGAGCTGAGTAACTAGAAGCTATCCGGACGTCAAGGTGGTCCTCCCTCCCCATTTTGGCGTCCGGTAAGCCCAACATACAGGGAGAGAACGTATGTCAGCGAGAAACTCGTGGATGTGGCATCTGATGCGCTGGGGCGAGGGTGCGAACGTAATCCAAAGGACGACAACTGGCGACGTCAAAGCGTCGGCGGGGATAGTCTACGCCGTACACGTAGAAATGGACGGCGTAACGGCAGGCGACAAGGTGGAAGTCAGAGACAACTCCACGGTTCGCAAAACCTTCATGGCCGATGGCACAGATCACCACTTTGATTGGGCTATAGGCCTGCCTGGCGCGGCCTTCGCTACCGACATCAACATCGTCGTCACCAAGACCGGCGGAGCGGTATACGTCACGGTCGTTTACCTCTAAGGGGGGTTAGGTATGGCGGCAAGAACAGGAATGACAGAAGTTATCACCCATTTGCGGCGGCTGGTGGACGACGCCGGTTCAGCTGCTTGGACTGATAACCAACTCGAAGACGAACTCGATCTTCACCGAACGGCTTACACGTTCGTGGAGCTGGAAGACGTCACCTTGTTCACGGCTGGTGGCAACGTGACGCTCGACTACGTCATTCCCCTGGCAAAGCGGGGGTGGTGGGAAAGAGAGACCGGCGGGACCCCGGTCTGGCGAGTCTACAACTACGTTGGCGCTCTCGTGGGGACAGCCACCTACACAGTCAACCACCAAGCAGGTGTCCTCACCTTCAGCTCTGACCAGGCAGGATCGGCTAGATACCTCGACGGAAGACGCTACGACGTCAACGGAGCGGCGGCTGCTCTCTGGAGCGAACGAGCGGCCTCGATTCAAGACGCCTTCGACTTCCGGGACCCTAGCGGTTCGTACAAGCGGAGTCAGTGGTTCGATCACTGCTTGAGAATGGCGCAGAAGTACGAGATGCTGAGCGACCACAGCACTTCGGTGCTGGACTTCGTCAGGGACGACCTTCAGTGCTAACCACCAAGGAGCTCGCAAGCATGCGGGCGGTGGCAGTGCTCTATTTGCCTGACAGTGGCGTCGTCCGACGTCCAACGCCAACTCAGAACGCCATCGGCGAAGCTACGGCAGTTTGGGCGATCGAGGGAACAGTGGACTGCCGGTTGGTGTTCGCGGCGCGACAACCGCAATTCGGCGGCAAGCAGGCGGAGCAGGGGGGACTTGACCGGCTGGCTGTTACCGAATCTTGGCAGGTGGTCGTGGCACACGACACAGACCTGTTGCTCAACGACCGGATCACCATCTCGTCGGATGTCTACGAGATCGTCAAGATAGACACCGGACGAGCTTGGGCGGTAACCCGAACAGCAGAAGCACGAAGGATCACCTAAATGGGAAAGCCATTTAGTCTGGTGGTGGTCGACAGCCGTATCCCGCAACTGATTGCCAAGGCACCCCACATGGCTAAGGCTATGATCAAGCGACTGACGTTTCAGTGCGAGCGGGAAGCAAAGTACGGATGTCCGGTAGACACCGGCTATCTGAAAAGCACGATCCAGAGCCGCTTCGAGAACAAAGGCTTCGTGGGAATCATCGACGTGGGAGCGCTGTACGGCATCTACGTCAACTTCGGGACGTGGTGTAGAGGACCGAATCCGTTCATGAGCAATGCTGTAGCTTCAGTGCAGGCGGTCTTGCAGCAGGTGCTCAACGAGAACTTCGATCGCCTAGTGAGGGACGCCGGTTGTGGCCACAGCTAACGGCGTAGTCGTCCTAGAAACGGATGGCGTGACACTCATTCAGACGCGACCTGTGGCGGATTCGTGGGACTCGGTGAGCATGCGACTCTCCGGGGCGGGCCATTCAGCGTTAAGGTGCTTGATTGCGCAATTTCTGATCGTAGCGGGCATAGCCCTACTCGGCTATACGCCCATGGTAAAGATCACAAGAGAGTAGGAGGGAAAAATGAGAATTTTGTTCATGGCGAATGCTCCCTGGTGCGGCACAGGGTACGGTATTCAAGGGAGTCACCTCGTGCCGAGGCTACAGGCGCAAGGCCACAAGCTGGCCTACTTCGCCTTCTATGGCCTCAAGGGAGGAGTGCTAAAGGTAGGGGATACGCCGATCTTCCCGCCTGGCCTGGACCAGTGGGGAGGGGACATCCTGGAAGCCCACATGGAGGCGTTCAAGGCAGATATACTGATCACTCTGCTGGACGTTTGGGTCACAGACCACTTCGGGCAGATGGCGCAGAAGTGGGGCTGGGACTGGTTGCCTTGGTTCCCCATCGACCAAACGCCGACGCCAGAGTTGATTCTGGAGCGACTGGAGGGTTGCACGAGAGCGGTTGTCTACTCCCACTTTGCGGAGAAGGAGATGGCAGAGACGAAGTTCGCCGACCGTGTTCGCTACGTGCCGCACGGCGTAAATCGGGAGATCTTCAAGCCAGGCAGCCAACGCGAAGCGCGCAAGCGGGTTGGTCTGGACCCAGACCGGTTCATCGTCGGCATGGTCGCAGCTAACAAGGGCTATCCGGACCGCAAGGCCTTCGCTCCTCAGTTTCTCGCATTCAGCGAGCTGAGGAAGAAACACCCTGAGGCATTGCTCTACCTCCACACGGTGATAACGACCGCGCATGGCGGCCTGAACCTGCTTAAGCTGGCGGAGCGATGTGGCATTCCAGAAGACTCTATCGCTTACTGTGACCAGTACCAGCGGACAATCGGCATGCCAGCCGAAGCAATCGCGGATACCTACAGAGCAATAGACGTTCTGACCTCGGCCTCGTTAGGCGAAGGATTTGGGCTTCCGATCATCGAAGCGCAGGCCTGCGGAACGCCGGTGGTAGTGGGGAACTGGACGTCGATGCCGGAGCTGGTGGTCAATGGGCGACTGATCGAGAAGAACACGCCGTTCTTCACTCCCCTGTTCTCGTGGGTGTTCATTCCGGACTCCAGAGAGTTGGCGGAGACGTACGAAAGCTTGTACGACGCCAAACACAGCTTTCCCCAGACATGGGCGGCCAAGGCAGATGCGGGAAGCAGAGCCATGGGGCGCTTTGACTGGGACGCGATCGCCGAACAGTGGGGAAGTGTGCTAGAGGAAGTGGAGATCGAACGTGGTGAACGAGCTAGAGACTAGCATCTACGACGTGCTAAGGGCCGACGACGACCTGAAGGGTCTCACGGGCGGAGAGATACGTGTCTTCAACAGCGTCGCCCCTTTGGGGCAGTCGATGCCGGTGGTCGTCTTCTCCCAGGCAGGCGGGCTAGAAGAGAACGCTACAAAGCCCTGTAGCGTCATCATGAAGTATCAAGTAAAGGGCATAGCAGTAAGAGGCGTCATCGCGAGCCAAATCGCGGCACGCATCGACGTTCTTCTGAACGCAGCAATTCTTACCGTAACGGGCTGGACGTGCTACCGAAAGGTGCGGAGAGAGACGACAGTTCGCTATCAGGAACGAGACTCTGGCGGGCGCGTAATCAACCACACGGGCGCTGTTTACGTCATTTGGCTAGAGGCATAAACAAGAGGAGAAGACGAAAGCATGGCAAAGTACAGTGGTGAAGACCTGGTTGTCACTCTCGGTAGCGACACTCTCTCCGGCATGTTCCGGACGTTCGAGACCTCAGAGGAAGGGACGCAGTACGACCAGACGGCAGGCGCAGAGGCCAACAAGACCTATCTAGCGGGCAAGAAAGACGGCAATGCCACGCTGATGGCTTTGGCTGTTGCGGCGGGCGATGGTACGGCGTTGTGGGCGGCGGTCGCCATCAACACCGAAGGGACTCTGACCTGGATGCCTGAGGGCACGGCAGTCGGCAAGGCGCGGCACAAAGTTAACGCCTTCGTCAAGACCAGAAGTCAGCGTTTTCCGTACGACAACGTGGTGGAAATCACCGTGGCGTTCCGGTTCTCTGGCGCGGTCACCGACGAATTGATCAGCTAAACACAACAGAAAAGGGGGAGGGGAAAGATGGACAAGAAAACAGAACAGCCGTTGGGTGAGAACACTATCAGGCTGGAAAACGGGAAGCGTGTGACTTTCGGCGGATCTCTGCGCATGAAGGACCTGAGCGCATGGAACAAGGCGGAAACGACGGGCGACCTGACGACCTGCTATCTCTACTTGAGCAAACTGATCGTTGCGTGGGACTGGGAGGAACTTGACCCCAACGACCCGACTTCGATCGGCGAGCTTTGGTTGGAGGAGTACGCCGAGATCAATGACGGAGTAGGGCAGTACCTTGCGCGGAAGCGCTTGGGAAAATCCTAAGCTTCGCAGTCTTCAAAGCCATCCAGTACGGCACGCAACCGCCACTCGACTACTGGCGGGTAGTGTTCTGTGAACGCTTTGGTTGGACTCTGGCTGAGTTTGACAACCTGGACTCCGATGACTTCGACATCATCCTCTCGGTCTGGGACGGAATAAGCACAGCCGGTTCAGCGAGCTAAAAGGACTGCAACTTTGGTTATAGCGCACCTACTGGCAAAAATAGGCGCTGACATCTCCGGCCTGCAATCAGGCTTGTCGGGCGCTGAAAGAGCAATTCAGGGAGCAACCCGCAAAATAGGCAGAGTAGGCATGGGCCTGACTATGGGAGTCACCATGCCGCTCATTGCCATCGGCACGAAAGGTGCGAAGGTCGCCATGGACTTCGAGGAGCAAATGGCGATCATGGGAATCGCTGCTCGTGCCAGTGGGCGGCCTATCTCTGAGTTGCGTGACTACGCGCTCAAGATGGGCGCGGATACCGTCTTCTCCGCGAGTGAGGCCGCAGACTCAATGATCAGCCTGTTCAAGGCAGGTATGTCTGCGGACGCCGTGATGGGAGATATGACGGGAACTTCGGGCGCGTTGGCCACCGCCATGGACCTCGCGGCGGCATCCGACATCAACCTCGCAGAAGCCGCAGACACCACTGCAATCGCTATGGCCACATTCGGTTTGGAAACGGACGCGGCGTCTGCTATCGCCAACTCGTTCGTCCAGACCGCTGACGCCTCGGTAGCTGAAGTAAGCGACCTCACACAAGCCCTCGTAAATGCCGGCCCCGTAGCAGCGTCCTATGGTTGGAAACTAGAAGACGTCAACATAGCCCTTGCTCTCATGTCCGAGAGCGGCTTGAAGGGAGCGGAGGCGGGCACAAACCTCAAGAGCATGATGGCCAACATCCTCCGGCCAACCGACAAAGTCCAAGAGGTTATCAAGAATCTAGGCATCGAACTCTTCGATACCGCGGGCGAACTTAAGGATATGCCGGAAATCATCGGCGTTCTCAGCAAAGCTCTAGGCGAAGGGGCGATGATAACCGAGGAGTACACGGACGAGGCGGGTAACGCCCAGACCCGATTGGTCCAGATGACCGAGAAAATGCGGCTGGAGAATATCCAGACTCTCGCTGGAAACTACGGCAAGACGGCCATGAACATTCTGCTCAGGGAAGGCGTCCAGGGGTGGAAGGATATGACAGTCGCTGTCGGCAAGGCAGCTACTGCAGAAGAGGTAGCCAACGCTCGAATGGATACCTTCAAGGGCTCGCTTGAGGCTTTGGGCGGATCGATTGAGACTCTCTATATCCGGGTCATGCAGCCGGTCATAGACGACATTCTTCGCCCCATGACCGACGCTCTCTCCGGCTTTATCGGCAAGGCGGCTGAGAGCTCCCCTGAGATGCTCAAGTGGGGAACGGTAGCTGCGGGCGCGGCGATACTCGCAGGTCCTCTGCTGATAGTGGTTTCCAAGATTGGCATGGCCATGCTCGCGGTAGGCGGAATGATAAAGGGAGGACTGGCGGTTATGTCCGGTCCCCTGGGTATCGCTGCTATCGCCATCGCTGGATTCGTTCTGGCATACAAGTCCAACTTCCTTGGCCTGAGAGACAAACTAGAGCCAACCTTCACCGAGATAGGGAGGCGGGCCAAACTTTTCGCAGACAACACCGCCTTTGTTTGGACGACCATCAAGAAGACCCTCGAAGAGGAGGGCCCCAGAGCTGCGTTGGAGAAGTTCGGAGAACTATGGCCCAGAATTGGGGTAGCGGCGAAGCTGGCCTTGGGTGGTATCAACATCGACCTCTCCGGTGTGGCCGGGGCGTTCGAGTTTATTAAGGCACCAGCCACAGAAGTCTTCGAGAAGTTGAAGGTTGGTTGGGCGGGCATGCTTGAGGGCATGGGGCCCGTGATTCCTGCCTTGCAGAGGCTATGGGCGGTGGTAGGGCCCATCCTCTCGACTCTAGCTGATTTCGTCAAAGACGTCTTGGTGGGCGCATTCCGTCTCTTCGGTGACGTCATCGCAGCGGTTCTGCCTAGGGTTGGTCCTATCCTGGTTGGCGTCATTGACGGAATGACGGCAAGTATCCGGACCTTGTGGGGTATCCTCACCGGCATCGGCGACGTCGTCAAACTGGTACTAGAGGGGGACTTCGCGGGCGCGTGGACGACCGCAAAAGAGGTGGTTGAGACCGCTGTGGGTGGCATCACTGAGATCATCACAAACTACGGCGGAGCGATTCTGGAGCTGATCGGCAGTGTCGTGGAAGGCATCGTTACTTGGTTCTCAGATATGGGTATCGACCTCCCCGCAATTGTGGAAACGATGAAAGGGGATGTCGTTCGCAAATTCGACGAGATCAAGAAGGGCATAGTGACTCCCATCGAGGAGGGCATCGCCAAGGTCGTAACTTTCTTTACCAACCTGCCAGGGAAAATCAGCGATCTCGTTAGCAAGGTCACGACGGCTACAGAAGAAGTCGTGAAGGCGATCACTGCTCCCCTGACGGGAGCGGTAACAGCTGTGTTTGGTATCGGGCAGTCAATCGTCCAGGGACTAGTTGACGGCATCAACGCAGCAAAAAGCTGGGTGGAGAGCGCCATCTCCACTCTCGCTGGACTGATCCCTCAGTGGCTAAAGAACATACTCGGTATCGGTTCGCCGTCAAAGGTTACACAGATCATAGGCGTCAACATCGCCAAGGGGCTGGCCAAAGGCATCTCGGACGAGGCGGGTTCTCCGGTAGCTGCCATGGCGGGCATCATCGCAGGAATGGAGAAGGCGGCAGGGGCCGGCGCATTTGTGCTTCCGTCCCTTGGCGGAGGCATGAGCCAAGCTATTCCTCTCACTGCCGTTGCCCCAGCGGGAACGATCGGCGAAACACACCTGCATATCGAGATCTCGATCGACCATCTGGACGCCGGAAGCGAGGAGGATGTCGAGCTTCTTGCCTGGCGCATAGCTGACATCATTGCTGAGAGAGGACTAACCGCATGAGCCATGTTCTGACTTTGACGGACGGCACAACCACGGTAAAGCTAGCCGAAGCCAACACGAACTATACTTGCAAGCTGATCCGCTATATCCCCAAAACCCCGGCCTTGTCCAAGGTCGTGATGACAGCAGTTGCCCTCCAGGACGGAGGCGAGGAGTCGCGGGTGACTCGCCGGAACGTTTCTGAGTTTGCCATCGTCCAGATCAAGGCGGCGACGAACGACTATGCCAGAGAAGGGGTGAGAGATATTGAGGGTTTGTTCCTCTCTGCCGAACATTTTCAACGAGCACACAAGGGTGACCGAGTCTACGTCCAACTCCAGCCAGGTGGGAGCGGCGAGACCTACCGCTCAGAGGTACTAAGCGGAAAAGTCGAGATTGATCCCAGAACCCTGGAAGAACTTTGGCAGTCTAAGGCCATAAAGGTAAAGGTTACCTGGACGAGGCGCTTCTACTGGGAGGGGGAGGAGCTCACGCTTCCCCTCTCTAATTGCAACGGTGACATCCAGGTATCCGGCCTTATCATCTCCAACCACGACGACTCCTACACGACTGATACGCTCACTTTTGTGGCAGCGACCCGCAAGATCACAGATAGCGCTAATGGCCTAGCTAGCTTCGATACCGGCGACAAGCTGGTCGTTTCTGGATCGGCTCTAAACGACGGACGCTTCACTATCACCACCGGCGGGGTGGCGGGCGAGATCGTGGTGTCCGAAGCTCTAGCACCCGAAGCGGCAGGGGCAACCGTTACCCTGAACGCCCACGACAACTGGGTAGCTGTAGCTGCGGCCAACATAACTGGCGTCATTTCTGCTCCTTGCGAGGTTCGGATCAAAAATCAGGAGTCGTCCGGACGCTCGTACCGTGCCCATATTGGCCTGAACGCCTTCTCTACTCCGGGGACCTTCCAGCACGTCCTCGAAGGACAAGACAAGGCTTACGCCAACGGCGGGGCCGGGGCAACAGCGGAGATTACCAGCTCAGGTGGCAAGTACCAGCCAATCACAGTCCCTACGGCTGAAGCGCAGATACTCCGGTGGGACTTGACATCTGCTCAGCTCAATGCCTTCGCGGGCGGGTACTTTCGGATGATGGCCCGCTTCCATACTCTACCAAACAACGACGTCTACATCCGGCCCAAGGTTACGTTCCCCGCTGGGGCCCCAACTACCGTGGTGTCCGAGTGCAAGCTCGTTCACCTCAACACGACCTACTACACGCAATCTCTCGGCGTTGTCCAGCTCCCTCCTTGGCTTATTGGCACGACCGACTTCTACCCCTGCTCACTGACCTTCTACGGGTACGCGGATGTGGAAAGAACTCTGAACCTAGACTGCATCTTCCTCATGCCCCTCGATGGTCATCAGGTGCTTGAACCCAAGGGCTACGGCTTCGCCGAAGACGTCACCCTGGTGTCGAGCGGTATCCTAGGCGAAATCTGGACAGAAGGATGGGACACCGGAGGCAAGACAGGCCACTATATCGCCTACGGTCCCCATTTGCATATTCACCCAGGAAAAGATCAGCGTTTCTATTTCGTGGTCTTCGGCAGCGCTTCGGCCTCTCACGTTATCGACCGGCGTCACCAGATCATCATCAAGTACAGACCTCGGAGACTGACCCTGTGATCAACATTCACGCTCAGCTCAAGGACCGCCAAGGAAGCGCCATCCTTAGCTTCCCGAACCTGAAGCTTGTGCCTGCTGCCTACTCCTGGACTGCTCTAGGCGGGCCCGACAAGGCCACTATCACAGCCTATGGCGGAAAAGACGCTCTCTTCCAGCTCTTCGAGCATCTACGGGCGCGGGTGGTGCTAGTAGATGAGTTTACGCGGGACGTCTGGTGGGGCTACGTCGACGAGGTCGAAGTCAGGATGGGGAACATAGCGGTAGGAGCGAGTATCAGCCCGATGGCCAACAGTACGGCGGTCGCCTACTCTCTGATCGCTGTGGGGGAGTCTACGCCTGGGACCCGGGCAACCACTGCCTGGGTAAACGACGAGGCTAGCCAGGGAGAGTACGGCAAGAAGGAGCTGTTGATCGCTCTAGGTGGGGCATCTGCGGTCCAAGCCGAACAGGCGCGGGACGTCGTTCTGGCGGCCCGAAAGTACCCGATCTCGACCATCAAGCATGTTGGAGGCGGCGGCAAGACGTCGGCGACACTCAAATGCCTCGGATGGTGGCATCGCCTCGACTGGCGTTACTACGCCAACACGAACACCACCAACGTCGCTACTGCCACTCAGATTGCGGCGATGGTAACAGCCAAGCACCCCTGGCTGAACGGGACCCGCATCGAGGACGCTAGCGGAGTAAACTCTTCCGAATATCGGGACGGGGACAACACGACGCTGGACCTTATTAGAGAGCTGCTAGAGAGCGGCACGACCAACAACCAGCGATTGCTGGCTGAGGTTACCAAAGACCTCTATTTGCGGGTTTGGGAGGAGCCAGCTCGAACAGACACGATTGAGCACTACCTTCGGCACGACGGACGACTGCTGAACCGATGGCGAGACTTGATAGAGTCCCATCTTTGCCCAGTAGGGGTATGGGTTCGGTCTCGTGCCTTTGTGCCCGGGTCTCTCGACACCACCTTCCTGGTAGCAGCTGAACGCTTCTTCATTGAGCGGGCAGTCTACACGATAGGCATGGACCGCTTGCGCTTGCAGCCTAGGGGCGTGAAGTCCGTCTGGGAGATAGCAGAAGGAGTCGTGGCAGGATGAAGCTAACTGAGCTAGTCCGAAGAATTAAGCCCTACGTGATAGGGTGGGTCACCGAGATCACCGGCGGGCCAGGCCCCTACGCGCCATCACCGCATGACTTGAACTCTGCTCATCATGAAGGGAGCATAGCTGATACGCAAGGTCCGCAATTTCTCTTGACCGACGGTGCTCGTGCTCTGACCGACAACATGGCAGTAGCTGCGGGGAAGACAATCGACGGCGTTGATATCTCTGCGCACAAGTCAGGCACAGATACCCATGCCGGACAAGACGCGAAGGCAGCCCACACGGGAGGCCTGGGAACGCACTCGCATCAAACAGCCGGAGCAGAAGGCGGGAAGATCGACCACGGGGCAGCGTTGGACGGCCTAGGGGACGACGACCACACGATCTACCTCAAGGCCGACGGAACGCGCTCCCTGACCGACGATATGGTGGTAGCTGCGGGGAAGACAATCGACGGCGTTGATATCTCTGCTCACAAATCTGCCTATGATGCTCATGACGGAGCAGATGCGAAAGCGGCCCACACCGGAGGCTTGGGGACGCACTCGCATCAGACAGCCGGAGCAGAAGGCGGGAAGATCGACCATGGGTCGGCGATTGACGGCCTGGGGGACGACGACCACACGATCTACGTCAAAGCTGACGGCACTCGCGCCATGTCAGGGACTTTGCAGAGTCAGCATCTGATACCTATCGCCACGGATACCTACGACCTCGGATCAAGCACAAAGCTCTACCGTAAGGGTTGGCTTTCTGAACTGGAAGCCCTCCTCTTCGTAGAGAATGCAGCCCAAGTTGTTGGTGGGTACTTCATCGTTCCCCACGGCCAGGGCACGTTTGCTGAGGACGTAGACAACTCGGAAACGCAAATCGACTTTGGGCAGGCCATGACTCCGAATGACTTCGTCCTGCTGCGCGGCAATGGCAACGTTGAGTATCTTCAGGTGCTTGCCTTGGTGTCGGGGACGACCTACAACGTTACCCGCAACATGGACGGTTCTGGGGCGAACACGTGGCCTCAAGGACACGTCTTCGTTGTTCTAGGGGCGTCAGGTGACGGACGTATCGAGTTTGATGCCCAAACTGGCGGGCCTCGCATCTCGGTATTTCGCCAGGGAGCAACCTATAACGCCTCGACTGAGCAATTCCGGATCGGCGACCTAAACGGGTGGGGCCCCATCTCTTCCGAGGTCTATGGGTGGGCAGCGGGGGACTACGCTGGGACCGAGTATGCTTACTACTCAACCGCAGACGGCATGGTCGTCCGAGGCACTATCAAGGCCGACGATGGGTATCTGCACACGCTCTGCATTTCGGGCATCTTGACCATCGAGGCAGCGGCGGGTGAGATCCGGTCTGGTGTTGGTGTGGTAGGGGTAGACTTTGATGGTTTTCGTCTCTTCCACGATGGGGCAGGTGTTCCCCGAATCGCCATCTATGACAACGACGTTCTTACTGTTGCGTTGGGTGACCTGAACGGCATTTTTGGTATCGCCTCCCATCTCCACGGGATTGGCATTGGCGACTACGCCAACAACAAATATCTCCGGTACGAACCTACCGGAGGCATGGTGGTTCGCGGGAAGATCTACGCCGACGACGGCGAGCTTTACTCCCTCGATGTTCTAGGCGCACTCAATATCTCCACCAACGGCGTGCTGAAGTCTGGGGCGACCGGCTTTGGTGCGGGCACGGGCTTCTTCTTTGACTACAACGCGGGGAATCCTCGCGCTTACGTAGGTTCGGCTACCAAATATCTCACCTTCGATACCTCGACTGGGCTTTTGGTCGTTCGAGGAGAAGTCAAAGCGGACACCGGCTATCTCAAGGACCTGACCGTAAGCGGGGCGCTCAACATCTCCACGAGCGGCGTGCTGAA
Organism: Candidatus Eiseniibacteriota bacterium; assembly: GCA_023128935.1. Lineage (GTDB taxonomy): Bacteria > Eisenbacteria > RBG-16-71-46 > CAIMUX01 > WJJG01 > DAOVQB01. The sequence continues at coordinate 25,583 of JAGMDA010000001.1, forward strand.
GTCTGGAGCGACGGCCTACATGACAGGGACCGGCTGGTGGCTGGACTACAACGCGGGTTCGCCTCGATTTCGCATCGGCGACCCGACTGACGAATACTTCCGGTGGACCGGTTCTCTTATTGAGATCTCGGCGGCGGGTGGCGGTTTGACTATTGGGGCGGGCGGTTTGGTGTCTGACTTGAACAACGGCATGACCGTCAAGACCGACAAGACAGACGGTTCTACCCTAAAGCGACTGCGCTTCCTCTCCAACAACCGAGCGGCTTTGCAGGGTAACGCCTTCTTGCATCAGTATTCGACTCTTGCGACACATAGCCGGATGCTCATGAACCACTGGGACGACACGGTGTCAGGGGCGGGAGCTGGCCCAACTAACGTGTTTGCCTCAGAGATATGGGATGCGGCTAATCCCAAGCGGCTTATTGGCGCGTACTCCAGTCCTGCCGTGGGGAGCGACCAGGGAACGCTCAAGTACGCTATCTCGACGGACGGATCTCAGATCCATCCCGATTTTGTATCGGGCGAAACTACCTTCGGTATAGCAGCCCTCGACTGGATGGCCTGCGTAGTGGAGAAGGAGGCTAACCGTGCCCACTTCTACCTCAACGGCAACGTTATCAGAGTAGTGCTCCCGAAGACACCGGCGTCTGCGGGCGCGTCAGGCGTGAAGGGAAACTGGTGCTGGGACTCGAACTACTTCTATGTTTGTGTCAACACTAACACCTGGAAGCGCACAGCGCTATCGACGTGGTAGGCCTACCGATGCCCAGGGACAGACGTTGACAAAGCCCTGCAGACTGCGTTTAATCAAACGTCGGCGTCGTCGCGGGAAAAGAGGGAAAGAGAAACTCACCCAAAGGAGGGAGAATGGGAACATGAAAATCCGGAAACTAGAAGAAACTGAGCTGACCACGCTACTAGCTTTGGCAATGCAACGCCAGGAGGCGGCGACAGCGGCAGTCCAGGCACAACAGCAAGCAGTCCGGCTTACTGAGGCTATGGCCTCTCTTGCTCAGGCTTTTGCTGTGGTGTCCGGTGAATCAGCAGAAAACGTCTATGACTTCCTCTGGGAGTCCGGACCAGATCGACAGGCTAAGCCGGAAGCTTGGCTTGTCAGACTAGAGAAAGAAGAGGAGAAAGAACGAAATGAAAATACGTAGCGTAGGAAGGCGCATGGCCAGACTCTTGACGATTCTGCTCTGCGCTTCGTTTATTTTGGTGGGGCAGTTTCCTGCTTTGCCAGTCCATGCTTCTACCCTCACCCTCCAGCAGGGTGTAGGCGGGTATTCCGGAACAACGGACACCTACCTGAACGACTGGGCGAAGACAACCAACTACGGGACCAACGTCAACATAAAGATCCGCTCTAGCGACGTCCAGAAGTCCCTCGTCAAGTTCGACCTGAGTGGTGAGGAGGGGCTTCTCGGAGCTGCCATCAACTCTGCTACCCTGTCCGTTTACGTTACTACTCGGTCCAACGCCAACACCCTTACCGTCGGGTCGTACAAGGTCTTGCGGGAGTGGACGGAAAGCCAGGCAACCTGGAACATCGCCAAAACCTCAGTCAACTGGGGGACGGCGGGGTGCAACAACACGACTAGCGACCGGAGAGCGGGATACTCGGATACCGAGGTTCTCAACGCAGTCGGGACGTGGTTTTCTTGGGACGTAACTGACATAGTGCAAAGCTGGATCTCCGTCCCTTCCAGCAACAAAGGAATCGCGCTCAAGTACGTCTCTTCCAGCGGCAGCGTGGAGTATCGTGCAATAATGAGCGAATACGGGACCACATCGATTCGCCCCAAGTTGGCAATCGACTACACTGCGGGAGCAGGCGGCATGGGGAACGTTGCGGATGGTCTCTTGGAGACAAGCGGAACGACGCTTCTGTCAAGTGGAGAGCCCATAAACCTCATCGGGTACGGTGACTACGATCTCATCACCAATACCGAGCTGAACAACCAGGCCATCGAGAGTCTCTTCGATAGCCTGGAGGCGCACAACATCAACCTCTTCCGGCTGTTTGTCAACGGCTATCACGATCACCTAGACTGGGGTGACGACGAAATCATGCCCTATCAGGAGTACGGATCGTACACCCCTCGGAGGTGGGACTTGGATTCGTGGGATTCCACTTACTTCACTCGGCTAGAGTTCATCCTTGACGAAGCAGAAGAGCGGGGCATCATCGTTCAGCTCACGCTCTTCGACCACGCCATCCAAAAGTACTACTGGTCGCCAGGGAAGGGAGAGGGACAAACTAACGGACCTTGGTGTCACAACGATCAGAGTCTGGGCCAATTCTGCGATTTCCCTGACTTCTACACGACGACGGGGTCTCTTCGGACTTACCAAAAGGCCTTCGTCGACAAGATAGTGGAGGATACCGCGCATCACTGGAACGTCATCTACGAGATAATGAATGAGGCACGCGATGGCACATCGACTGAGATAGGTGGCTGGCACGCAATCGTAGCGGGGTGGATAGACGCTAAAGCTGCCAGTGAGGGGCACGACGTACTGATCTCTGCCAACGTCAGCAAGGTGAACGGCCCAGATGCTCATCACCTGCAGGACGTTGACGATGCTGTCTACGACCCAGAAGGGACCCCAGACCGGATCGACATCGTCGGTCTTCACTACCCTGCGTGGCGACAGTGTAACATAGAGTCTCCTCCAGGCGACTGGTGCAGACTTGCTGGTGGCACGCACCCAGACAGACAAGACGAGCGCTGCATCTCGGTGGCAATCGGTCGTTGGGACACGTACAACAAGCCCATCATCATCGACGACGACGGGGCGTTCGAGGAGGATGACGATGACGTTGTAATCCGAGAGGTCAACACTCGTGTTGAGAAGTGGGTAGCTGAGGCAGTAGCGCACCAAGGACACCACTTCAACCACAAGGACTCTCTGTCAAGTGTGGATGGAGACGCTCTGGACGCTCTCTACTTGAAGAAGCTCGTGCTTCGGCAGGGAGTGAGCAGCTATGCCGGAACAACGGATACCAACTTGTGGTCCAGCAGCCCAACGTCGAACTACGGAAGCAACATCGGGCTTGAGATCTCATCCTCCGATTCTCGCAAGATCATCGTCAAGTTTGATTTGAGCGGGGAGAGTTTGGAATCTGAAGTGGTCTTCGCAACTCTATCTGTTTATGCTTTCTGGTACGCCAACCCCTCCCATGCTCTTAGCGTTGACTCGTATAAAGTCTTGCAGACGTGGACAGAGGGAGGCGCAACCTGGAACACGTACGACGGATCGAACGCTTGGGGAACAGCGGGGTGCAACGAAGAAGGCGTCGATCGGTCGGGCACAGCGTCTGACACTACAGTTATGAACGACAGACATACTTGGTTTACGTGGAACATAACGAGTATGGCGGGGGACTGGGTGACTACTCCCTCCAGCAATAAAGGAGTCGCTCTAAAAGCCCAGGATCAAGCAGGGGCCTTCAACTGCTATTCTAGCGAGTATGTAAGCGAGTTCCGCTTGCGGCCCACGCTGACCATCTGGCATCACGACCCAATCTAGCCAAGATCGACCTCCTGTGGTCGAAGACGCAAAGAAGCCCCGGCTATCCCTCTTGCCGGGGCTTCGCCGTTTTTGGTAGCGGCGGGTTCATGCGCACACTTCCCGCTCTAGGGCCCCGGAGGGCACGGGGACAGCGGTGACGTCACGGTGTCGCGCTGTGAGCGGGGAAAAGAGGGGACCCGGACGCTCCCTCACGTCCGGGCCTCTGCTGTCTTGAGTGCGCTAACTAAGCCGCACCTAGATGATTAACTAGGCGATCGATTCCCTGGTCGATGCTCCTCAGCCCGCTCTGGTGGAAGCGCAGCTCTTCCAGAATTGCCCGCAGCAGCGCCACTACTTCTGATGGAGGTTCCGGCTCTGGTTCTGGTTCTGGATCAGGCGATACCCAGGGAACAATCTGGAAGGTCAGGAACAGGGGCCCCGAATGGTTCGTTCCTCCGAGCATCCCTATGCCGCTCATTCCGTCACTGGGCAACGATGGACTCAGTACCCAGACTGTGTGAGGACCTCCAGCTTCGAGGTCTCGGATGAAAGATCCACTCCCCAGGCCGAAGCCAGCGAAGCCTTCTCCATCTGTGTCCTTGAGGCATGCACGACACTCCCAGAGCGTCTTCGTCATTGGGCTGACCAAAGGCAGGCTGTTGTCTGGCCAGTGGTTCGCTATCGGTTGGGCAAAGTGAGGATGCCCATTCTCGTCAATCACCCGCACCTTGAGGACCGCGGGGCCGGTGGTCTCGTCCACACGCACAAGAGCAAACTTGGTCGTGTCTCCGGCGTCCAGGTAGGTCACGCTTCCGTACTTGCTCTGTAGCCACGCCATGTCTCGTTCTTCGCCGTGCCAATCGTAGATTCTTGGTGTCATCTCCACTTCTCCTTTACTAGCCAGGCGTAGCCTGACCACTTGTCATACTCGTCTATCAGCAAGTCAACGTGCTGTGTTACCCGTTCGTGCATTGTGTCTACCACGGTCCAGGGCCCCGACAAGTCCGGTCTGCCTGGGATGCACAGGATCACTCGATCTTTCCAAGCCGGTCCTTTCTTGTGCCGCAGCAAATCCTGAGATAAGGCGCAAATCCTCTCAGAGACTTGCCGGAGGTCCACTCCGCTTGCCGTCATGAAGGGATCGCCATCCGTCTGTTCTGGTACGGCCTGATAGGTTGTGATCTCTACCTGGCCTAACGGAATAAGGCTCGGCGAAGGTTTCCTCGGACCAACCTCCGGAAAATAGGCGGTCGTCAGAAGAGAAGCCAGCAGCAATAGCGCCACAATTAGAAGTTTCTTCATAGCCTCAACTCCAGTTGGACTCCGTCCGCTCTGGCCAGGCGTCTGTTGGCTATCTCGATATATCCGGCATTCACTTCCATGCCGAGCCAGAAGCGACCTAGATTCTTGGCAGCAACGCCGGTTGTGCCAGCTCCCATGAATGGATCGAGAACGACGCAAGGGACTGGTTCGTATGGCACATAGCTCGGATCGTCAGGTGGTAGGGTTATCCCTGGACACGCGGCGTTGCAGGCGCAGGTGGGACTCCACTCGGTTAACGAATCTCTCTCCCAGGGAGCGCCACACTCAGAACAACAGCCTTTCTCGCTCGTCCCTGCTTTGATGCACAGTTTGGGAAGCTCTTCTGGATAGGTAGCGAAGTGAGCTCCCTTGAAGGGTTTGGTCTTGATGACCCAAACGGACCGCTTGTTTCGGCCTTTGGGATTGCTGCCTAGTCCCCCAGGGGCATGGTGCACGCACTGGGTACTGCCTAGAGCAGCTTTGGATCTCTCCTCGGCGTTGTCGTACAGGCCTAGGGCTTTGCGCCTGTCCCAGGTCATCTTCGTTCTCGGATACTTATCGCTGTTCGGTTCTCGTATAGCGTCCTGGTCGTAGAAGTATCGCCGACTCTTGCTGAGCAAGAAGAGATACTCGTGGACGCAGGTCGGTCTGTCCCCCATGCTCTCCGGCTTGCCGTTTGGCTTGAACCAGATGACGTCCGAGCGCAACCACCAGCCGTCACCCCGAAGAGCGAAGGCGGTCATCCAGGGAATGCCCACGAGGTCCTTGGGCTTGAGGTTGGCGACCTTGCGGTTAGGATTCCTGAACTTCTTGAACTCGCCTTTCCGCTCGCTTGTCCTGTCATACTGCGAGCCGGGTCCCCCGCTTCCTGCGTAGCTGTCTCCGAGATTCAGCCACAGCGTGCCATCGTCCCGCAGCACTCGACGCACTTCTCGGAAGATTTCGACCAGATGCTCAACGTAGAGCTCTGGCGTCGGTTCAAGACCTAGGTCTCCGCACCATGCGCCACACCGAAGGCAGAAGCGGCCCCGTGAGGCGTTCATGCCAACGGAGGCGGCGTGTCCTTGCTTGCCTCTCGTGCCCAGGTCCTTCCCGCTAAATCCTCCGGAAACGTCTCTATTTGCCGCAGACTTTGAGAAGGTTTCTCCTCCCCACTCGTGGTCGCAGTCGGCGTTCCCCCCCCACACCTGGGACGAGACGCTGTAGTCCCGCTTGGCCCAGTAAGGCGGCGAGCAAACGCACATCTGCACACAGCCGTCCGGCAAACTCCGCAACGTGCTCAGGCAGTCGCCTTGCACGATTGTGTTCACTTGATGCGGACCTAGCCGTGACTTGGCCATTTCAGATCAGCGATAGCTGAATGCTGTCGATTTTCGCGAGCCGCTTTCTGGCCTTGATCACGTACTCTTCCGTGATGTCACAGCCGACGTAGTCGCGCCCCAGCTCCTTGGCGGCAACGCAGGTTGTCCCACTCCCCAAGAACGGATCGAAGACGAGATCTCCTTCGTTGGAGAGGACTCTGATGATCGCCTTCATCGGTTCGAGAGGCTTGGGCGTGGGATGCCACTTGATGTTTCTGTTTCCTCCCACGGAGTAGGTGAAGACGTCTTTCCTGCGGCGGTCCTTGTTGAAGGTGTAGTCTGGCTTGGCCCACCAGACAGCGTACTGGATTGCACGCCAGAAGAGACGACCTGAGTGGGGGACGGGATTGGTCTTCTCTAGGTGAAGGATTTGGCGGAAGACCCTGCCTTCCCTGAGGAGTCGCAGCCACTGACCGAGAAGGACGTCCCCACAGCAAACGACTCCCTGCTTCGACACCCGCAGCATCTCGTACCAGCAGACAGTGGGGTTAAAGCCCTTGTCCCAGGAGTAGACCTTTCCGGCCACAGGAGTGTCGTATGGCGGATCGGTGAGAATCAGGTCGACGCTGTCGTCCGCCATATCTCGCATCACGTCCAAGCAGTCAGCATGGACGATGAGGTTCACCGGTCTACTTCCTGGTCTTATGTCCTTCATCGCTTCCCTCCATTGCCTTCTCCGCCTGCAGAACCTTCAGGTACTTGATTCCCTGTTTGAGGTAAGGGAAGGCGACCATCTCTGTTTCGCTGAAGACGACGCATGGCATGATAGGTTCCATGCCTCCACCCCAAAAGCGCCAACCGTACTCGGTTTTGGCGAAGGTGCCGACCTTCATCAGGATGGTAAGTCCCCCGAAGCCCTTGTTCAGAGCATCGGCGGTCTGGTAATGCCAGTAGTGCTCAATGCCTGGCTGGTGGTTGTGTGCCCCAGCGATGACGTTCGCGGGGTAGGACAGCTGATACTCTCGCTTGACACCGTGGAGTGCGTTGAGGAACGAGTGGTAGCGAGCCTTGTGGAGCAGAAGAAGTGAGTACTCTCTGTCGCCGATCTTGACGAAGACGAGCCCTCGGTTAGCGAACAAAGGAGCGTCGGAGCGTCGGTGAATATAAGCCTGTAGGCTTTGGCCGAATATCCTTTCGTCGAAGTGGTCGTCGTGACCTCCAGTAATAGAGGCCAGCAGCTTCCCTTTCTGGCACAGCTCGATGGTCAGGCTCTCAAGCATGACCGCCTGCTGAGGCGGGGTAAGCACCTGCGAGAGAACGGCTTCCAGACTGCGGAAGCTTCGCATATTCTCAATGAGGTCGCCGACCGTGACCATGTAGACGCCAGGCGTTCCCATCACCAGCTCGATGTGGTCCTTCCAAGCGGCGTAGTCGCAGGCGATATTTCCTAGATGCCAGTCAGCCCCGAAGAGAATCAACGCCGGACTCGGTATCCGGAGATGGGCTATGCGCTGGCTGTTCGATGCTCGGTTGCTGAGATCTTGGTTGGCTATAGCTGCCTTGAGGTAGTCACGGAAGTCGGGAATCTCCCCTTCCTTCTTATCCAGAAACTGCGGTAGGACATGCGCGAGTTCCGGTGTGACCAGAGTGGGCGGTTCACTCTGGTCATTCAACCGGTTCGCCATGCGCATGAGAGAATGCTTGGTGCGGCCTGAAAAGCTTGCTCCTGCCCATCGGTCCCAAGGTATGGGACTCTCTCCTTGAGCCAGCAGGGATCGAAGGAGATTCTTCTCGACGTCAGACCAGCGGACTAACTTGCCCATGGTTGTTACTCCTTGTTATCTACGGTGGTTGCGAACGTTGCTCAGAGTCAGCATGCCCTGGCCACCTCTCTTCTTGTCGTTGACGACGACGAAGAGAGTATTGATGATGTCTGTTCCGGCACCAACGAGAATAGCGGTCAGGATGCGGCCAAGCAGGATGCTTGGCAGATAAGCAGCGAAGACGTTCGCTTCGGACGCCCAACCCAGACCAGCACCAGTCAGCAGGACGATATAGACCAGTCCCCACCAGTGCGGGAAGTCAGGGTAGCGAGCCTTGATTGGCGCAACCAGGAACTCGATGAGAGTCCGGTTGACGAGAGCCAAGAACAACACAATGACGAGCTGCTCAGCGATCTGTGACATGTTTGATTTCCTCCTCTTTCTGTTTGTTTAGGCCCAGGCGGTTTTCCGCCTCTCCGCCTGGGCTTCCCATTTAACTTAGGTTGCGGGACTTTGTCAACGCTTGTCCCTGCCACCTACTCGATGTCGATCGAGTCCAGTACTTTCTTGATTTGGTCGACGACGGCGATGGGGTCGCTGTCCCACATCTCCGGGGTCATCCTGATGACGCGCCAGCCGAGGACCACTGCAGCGTTGTACTTCTTTATATCCTCGGTGTAGCCCTTTCCCCTGGTATGGCGGCCTCTTATCCAGACTCCTCCTTCGATCTCGACGGCTACCTTGTAGGGAGGAAAGGCGTAGTCGAACCGCCATTTCCGTGTCGGATGAAACTGATACTCCTGAACGGGCGCGTCGTAGTGCGGGTAGAAGAAACCCCAAACCACCTGAAAGGGCAGACTGGCCATTGCTTAGTATCCTCCGACCCAAGTCCAGTCGTCCCCACCCTTGAACATGACGACTTGCTGCATGAGCATATATGCCTGTTGTGGGTTCACGGCCTCTTCCATCAGGACGTTGATGTCTCTGCCCTCGTCTGCGAAGTACTCCGCCAGCATATCGCGGCTGTATCGGCCAACGAAAGCAAGCTGGTAGAGCGGTTCGCCGGAGCGAGGGGCCTTGAATTTCTCGAAGGTGTAGATGAAGACGACGTAGGTCACGTCCGTGCCGTTGACGGTGTTCACCAGCAAGAAGTTGTGAGCACCCTCCCAGTGGAGGTCCGATTCCTCTTTGCTCAGCGCAGTATACTCCTCGTCGTTGAAGGCCACAGCGTATTCGGCGGTCAGCAGCTTGCCGTCCTCCGAACGATGTAGGCTAACGGCGACGATCTCCAGGCAGGTGTTCTTCGCAACCAGCTCTGACCACTCGACCATGTCGGCGAGCAACTTGCTGTCTTTCCGCTGGAGCTTCTTCGCGGCGATGATGTCCACGGTCCAGGTGTAGGACGAAACAGCGGTCTCTTGCGTCCAGGCGATCGCCTTGGGTAGCAGCCCAAACTGAGCGATCAGAGCGATAGCCAGGATCAGAAGGGCCAGCTTCTTGAACAACCCTCGTGGCAGATCGATAACCACGTGGGTAGGCCCGGATGGAAGCGCTTCCAGGACGGCGTATCCCTCACCGTCCGACAAGGACCCGGATGGCACGACCACGTCCTCATACTTGACGGGAGAACTTCCCGTTGCTTCCGCGTTCGCAAGCTCTGCGTAGTTGGTCTCCCCAACGTTCTCCGTGGGGATATCGGCTGACTTGCCCTTAGGCTTCCAGCCCAGTTTCTTCAAGCTCATTTCTCCTCCTCCTCTTTTCTTGCCGCTTTGATGGCGGCGAATAGATCGGCGACATCCTCGCCGAGAAGCTCGTGGTACTCAACTAGCGCTTCTGCCAGGCCGTGTACCAGATCGGCGTTGGCGTCTAGAAGGTCGGCCATGTCAGCCATCGTGCTGTTGTAGAACTTGCCGATGACAACTCCCAAAGCCTCCCCTACTTCTGGTTCCGACTGCGGCATGCCACACGACTTCCCTGCCATTCCAGGCCCACCCACCGAGATGAGCGCGGGCGGCGGACCGAACATGCCCTGATTGACCATCAAGTGAACAAGCCGACAAACGTGGGCCAGGTCGCCTCCTGCGGAGGCCATTCGCTCGCCGAGGAACAGCTCCTCAGCCACGATACCAGCCAGAGAGATCTGAACCGCGGAGATCAGGTCGCTCTTCGTCTTCGTGTACTCCGTTCGGGTAGGCGCTGGCATGACGTGCCCCAACGCTCTACCGTAGCGGACGATACTTGCCGAAGATATCCGCAACCGTTCTGGTGCTAGCAGGTGGATAGCGACGGCGTGACCGGCCTCGTGAACAGCCAGTCGATGGGCATCGTTATCAGAGAGCGGAAGCGGCTGTTTTAGGCCCAAGGCCAGCTCTGCGATGACGTGTCTCCAGTCCCAGTAGCCTGCTTCTTTGCGTCCTTTCTGGAAGGCCAAAGCTAATGCTTTGTAGACGGCTTCGGTAATGAACGCCGGTGTCTGCCCTACAACGTCAGCTGCCATCTTTGCGGCGGTCATTTCCGGTCCGTGGTCTATTCTTTCCAGGTAGAGGTCCAGGATCGACTCAACTGCCTCGTGGTGGGGCAAGTCGATGTTGATGATGTCACCCAGGCGACCCGGACGGGTCAGCGCGGCGTCTAGCGTTTCGGAAATGTTCGATGATCCGATGACCAAGACACGAGGCCTCTGCCAGGCGGGAGTCTTGCCAAAGAGTCCGTAGACTTTCTTCTTCAGCCTCCAGATCTTCCCCTTGGCCTCTCGCAGTCCGTCCAGCTCGATCAGGAGGGTTGTCAGGAGGTTGCCTCCCATCCCACCCATCCCTGCCATGCCCATCCCACCCATCTGCATGCCGGGGCCCGAACGAGAGCGACCGATAGCGTCGATTTCGTCCAGGAACAGCACCGCGGCCCCGTACTGTCCGGCGAATTTCCGAGTCTTGCGGAAGACGGCGGACATCTTGAGTGGCGAGATTCCCACGAAGGTTCCCCGCAACGACGCACAGTCGATGGACAAGAACGGCATGTCACCAACAGCCGCAAGGATCTTGATCAAGTAAGTCTTGCCTGTCCCGGGCGGTCCGGTTAGCAGGATGCCGCTAGGGGGACGTCCTCCGGCCTTCTCGAACTCGTCGTATCCCTTCAGCAGATCTAGGTAGGTCTTCATACGTTCGACCAGCTCTGGCGCTCCCCGATAGTCGTCCCAAGTGTAGTCCAGGTCTCCAGGCAGGTAAAGCTCCTGACGGGTGCGTCCTGCCAGGTAGTAGAACATGATGAAGAACTGGAACATCATCATGAAAGCCATCTGTCCCATACTAAAGGCGAGATTGAGGATGCCTAGCACGATGTCTACGGCGACCACTGACAGAATAGCGAAAACAGCACAGACTGCCAGGATGATCAGCTTGTCTCTGTGCCGTGCGAACCAATATTGAGCTTTCACCCCACTTCTCCTTCTTCGATGATTTTGCTTGCCGCAACCGCAGCACTTCGAATATCGCCGACGACCTCACGAAGCACCAACCAGTCTGTCGGGTTGGGGAAGCGGCCTTCGAGCCACTCCGCAGCGATCGTGTGATCCCACTCGCTCTCCCATAGTCCTTCTCTCCCAGGTGGGAGTTGAATGACGATGATGGGAAGATTGCCCTCCAGAGCCATAGTGACCTCTCGGTCTGTGCCTGGGCTCTGGACTCCCTGCCAAAAGGCGACAAATACGTCACAGCGTCGAATAGCGGCCTTGTTGACTTCCTCGACCGCAGACGCTGTGCCGTCCTCTGGCACCTTGAAGGCGGCGGCTGGATCGAAGCTAGCTATCCCCAACCTGGACAGTTCATAAGCTAGCTTGGCGTTACGCACCATCGCGGGGAACTTCCCAATTGCCTGGATCGGCCCGGCGATGTAAACCAACGGTTTGCTCATCTTCCTCCTCCTTGGGTAGTCATCCCCATTAAAGCACATCTGCACGCCTTTGTCAACGTCTGTCCCTAGAGCAGTCCTCGATGCAGGTGAGAACGATGCCCCTTGAACTCTATCTGGTCCCAGTACTCCGGACCGGTCCGAGCCAAAATAACGGGCGCTTTCGTGGCGTTTTCGACCCTTGCTATGAAGTCAAGCGATACTTGCGATAACTGTTCCGGTAGCTGACACCCTAGGTCTTCCATGTTCAGCCAGTCTAGGTGCGTCACCGCAATGGCGGTTGGCCCACTGAGCTGAGAGGCTAGCTGCAGCTCTTCGAAGGAGACCTCGAACGGACGCTCGATGCCTCCTGCTTCTTCTCCCGCAGACCCTCCGCTCGTTTGTCGGATAACCTCAAGCGGTCGGCCTGCTCGCTCACAGACCTGCTTCCAGGTCAGCTCCCATCCGGCTGATGGCCCACTGTTGCCGGGGACGCGAGTTGGTCTCGCCGTGACAACCATCACGACGTTCTGCACATCCCTCCAGCTCAATCCGGCGTCTGATAGAGCTCCCATCGCCGTGACGTTTCGGCTAGTGCACCAGGGGTAGTAACCATGGTCCAAGCTGAGCATCGTGCCTTGGCTTGCTTCTACCAGGATACTTCCGGTCCCCCACTTTAAGAGCGCTCTTGTTACGTCTTTCAGGATGACGCCAGGGAGCTGCTTCAGCAAATGGGCTACGTCGTTGGCCAGGAGGCAAGATCCGTCTCGCCTTACCTTTGCGGCCATGGTAGCTCCGACTCCCAGATGTGTCGAGCCTCTCTTCGTGGCGGCGTCCATGCCCGACTTCCGCAGACGCTCGGTAATCATGGCGCAGTGCTTGTCTACCCAAATCTCTCGGCCCAGTTTGCCCCACCCCTTCCACTCCCGTGCCAGACTGAGAGGATTGAACGTCATTCCAGGGGCTAGGATTGAGATGGCCGTATCCGCGTTGTCCGACGCTGTGGCGCTGGGGACGATGTGGTAACAGAAATTCTCCTCATGCTTCGTACGTACTCGGTGCTCGGCGTTTTCTCCACCGGTCCGAACGTAGAAGTCGTAGGGATAGTTGTCCGCCAGCCACAGAGCTACCTGACCCTTTCCTTCGTCGCCGTACTGACCGCCAACCACCACGTCTACTTGCTTGTTCATGCTTGCCCTCCTCAGGGTTAAAAGTCTAGCTCTCTGCTAGCAAACCTCATCTTGTAGGGGTCGAAGTCCAGAGCAAACGACCTGCCCGCTCTTCCCCATCGTCGCTTGAGAACCTTCACCACAAACAGTTTGTCATCCGCCTCCGTGCCGCAGTCGCCCAGATCGACGTACTCTCCAGCCATGTAGAGACCTGGCTTGGTGATAGCTAGAACCTCGTCACTGGTTTGCTCGATAACCGACGTCCATTGCCCATCCCCGATGCGAGGAATTTTCAGTCCCCGCAGATCGTCCACCTGGCGACCGGCCTGGACCGGAGCGACCACCGTGACGTTGTGGCGCAACGCCAGACTCTTGAGTATCTCTAGGTTGGCGGAAACGATAGCTACGCGATCCTTACCCCAACCGGTTAGCTTCCCCCATTCAGGTATGCGCTGAAGATAGTCGCAAATCACCAACCGCACGTTGAACTTCTCTTTGATTCCGTGGAGAGCTTCGTCCAGCTCTCGCAAAGACGGCACATACTCCGGCGACATCGCACCTCTGCCGAAGGGCAGAACGTTCTTCCAGGCGTAGCCTATCCCTTCGTTCCAGCATGAAGCAGCGAACTCGACTGGGTCGGCTTTTCCTCTGCCTATGTCTTCCAGAGTGCAACCGGTCGCCTCGACCGCCAGCAAGCAGACTAGCTCCTCCACTCTCGTCTCCCAGGTAGCGAACACGATCCACTCGTCCTCGGCAGCGACGTCTGCCGCATGCAAGGCCAGGTGGACGCAAATCGACGTCTTGCCGTGTCCTGGGCGTCCGATCACCGTACAGAGCTCGCCAGGCCTTAAGGGAACCAGATACTCGTCGAGAGGCTCGATTCCCCACTCCACGAATGCTCCTGTTTGCGCACGGTCCTTGATCTCCTTGCGAGCTACGAACATCGCCTGGTCAGGAGCGTAGATGTAGTCGGGCCAACTAAGCTTTCTCTTTACCTCAGCCATGCTTTTCCTCTCTCTATCGGTTTGCCTCTCCCATTCCGGTGGAAGCGGGTGGTGGTGAACCGCAGAAGGTGCTGAACAGCATCGTTCCCCTCCCGAAGCAGAAAGTCGTCCGGCTTCTCAGGGAAGAAGAGCAGTATTGCGGGGAATCCGCCTTGGCGTATCTTCCCGACCAGTTCTGCTCCCTGCTCCTCCGCACTAGGGTCCAAGCCAACCAAGAAACGAATGTCGGTGCCGGCCTCTAGCTGCTGGACGTGAGCTAGCAAGGCGAGGCCTGAGTTCGACCCCGGAATGCTTACCACCGTGGGGTGCGCTCGACTGAGGATGATCGCCTTCTTCTCCCCCTCGACCACCAGAGTGGTACCGCCTCGACTCAGCACGTCGGCGTTGAAGAGCGAAGGCGCTAGATGCCGCATGTGCGAGCGATACTTCCCAACCTGGGGCGACGCACCGAGCAACCGATGCCGGATGTCTAGCAGTGTGCCCTGATAGAAAACAGGCATGGTCAGTGACGCAAATCCAGAAGCTAGCGGGCATTCCGGACACCAGCCCAAACCCCACTGCATGACCTCCTCCCTCGATATGCCGTGTTCGTCCCACAACGCCAGTTTGAGATCGTCCGCACGACAGGCCTCCCAGTAGCGAACCCAATCGTCGCATTTCTTCATCGTCTGAGCTGCTTGTTGCTTCTTTCCTGCTAGCTCCGCTCGGCGGGCGATTGCTTCTTTGTCGTTCTGGCGGGAGTCGTCCCACCATACCCGATGGTTGCATCTCCGACACCACGAATTCCCCTCCGTGAACACGATGAAGCGGTCCTTGCCTCCACAAACGGGGCAGGGTCCGGCATACTCGCCTGCCGCATGCTGGTGAAGAGGAACGCGCAGAACTTCTTGAGCCTGCTTTGCCCAGATTTCCACGGCCTAGTTCCCTATCGATTTGCAAACCCCAGTGCTCCCAAAACCTCGACTTTCACGTTCGGACTTGTCCAGGTCGTCGATGCACTCTACGGGAAAGACGCACGCCGGAATGAGGATAAGCTGAGCGAACGCTTCCCCCTTCTCGACCTTGACGATTTCTTGGCTGTTATGCTTGTCTGCGATATACCAGACATAAACGAACAACTCGCCCCGATATCCGGCGTCGATAACGCCAGGGAGAACGATGAACCGACCTCCTGCGTTGGCCCAGGAGCGGGCAATAACCAGTCCCCAAAAGCCCATCGGGATTTGAACCCGAACATCCGTAGGGATCGAGGCCATCCGGCCTGGGGTAAGCCAGGCGTCGTAGCTTGCGAGAAGATCGTAGCCCACATCGCCTATCAGCTTTGGGGCGCTCAATTGGGGAGACGTGGTTCTGAGAGTGTGAGTCGTTTTCATTCCTGTGCCTCCTCTGTTGGCAGATACACCGTGACGTCCACCTTCATGGCGATCCGAGGGTTGACTAGTTTGTGAATCCGTTCGGGGACTGCATCTTCCATGATCGTCACTGCCCGGTGGCAAGCCTCGTCGATGTCGCCTTCCATGACTTCTATGAGGATAGAGTCGTGGACCTGAGACACGATTCGAACCTGAGGCATCTCGACGTGAATGCCGAGCATGGCCGTCTGCATGACGCAAGCCACCGAACCCTGCACTAGCTGATTGAAGGCTTTGTAGAGTTTGAACGCTCTGTCGGACGGGGAGACGAAGCGGCGACGGCCCGACGACAGAACCAAGAATCCTCTCTTGGCCCATCGTGCCTCCGCAGCCTTGGACACCTGCCGGAATCGAGGGAATCGCTGACGGTGCAAAGTCAGCACTTCCTTGGCCTTCTCCTGGGATAGCTTAGCCGTGTGTGACAGACTCCCTGGGCCTGCCCCATAGATAGTCGCGAAGTTGGCCGACTTACCCAAGAAGCGGTTCTCCTTGGCCTTCTCGTCGCCGTACATCGCTCTGGCAGTCTCCAGATGAGGATCAGCATCTGGTTCCTGGAAGATTTTGGCCATCACGACCTCACCGGCGTAGATGGCGGCTAACCGCAGCTCTGCCTGCGCGTAGTCGAGCGAGACTAGAGCCTTGACGCCTCTGCCAGGGATGAATAGCTTCATGCCTCGTGGGATAGCTTGCACGTTGGGATGTTTGCAACTCAGACGCCCCGATACTGTCCCTCCGGGCTTGAATAGCGGGTGAACTCGTCCTTCTTCGTCAGCTTGGTCTCGGATGCCTACCAGCCACGTACCCAACGCCTTCACGAGGTGCCTGCCTCGAAGCACATCCTCTATGACGTCGGCGACTTCCCCTTGGTGATAGGCCTGGATCTCCTGCAGCACGCCCACGTCTAGCTTATCCTTCCCCCCTGCCGTCTTTGCGATCAGAAGGCATTCTTGAGAGAGCAGATACTTGCGCAACCCAACGTTGTCCGTTGCTTTCAGGATTTTCACAGACATCAACCGCTTCTGGATCTCTGCCAGCTCCGCCTTATAGTCGTCGACCGTTCTGTTGATCGTGGTCAGGTCGATGGCCATGCCGGTCACCTGCATCTGAGCCGCTAGCAGAATGAAGTCCCCCTCGGCCTGCAGGTAGGCCTGAGAGTAGATCTTTTCCGCCTCTCCGTGGATGTGCTCCACCAGGAGAAGGGTGTTGCGGGCGTCGTCCTTGTTGTACTCGATCACCGTCTCGGCGTCTAGCTTGGCTAGGCCTTTGCGTCGCTTCTTCATGCCCTGCCAGCCTTCGTTCCCGATGCCGTAGTGTCGGCAGAGTTTGCCGAGCGATACGCTCTCCCTGTCGCCGGTGTGCCTGGCCATGACCATCGTGTCGAAGATTCGGCCCCGGCAGATATCCTCCGTCAGCACGCCGATGCGCAGCAAGTGAGGGAGGTCGAAAGCGGCGTTATGGAAGACTAGCCAGTCTGGTCCTTGGGCTAGCTCCCGTAGCCAGTAGAAGAGCTCCGGCGTTGTGCAGGGCTGAGAGAAAAGATCTCTCATGCTGACGTTCATCGCTTCTGCTTGCACAACGCCTTCGTCATCACGCCACGCAGCGGCCACCGTCAGCAGGTGGTCGTTGTAGGTAAGGCCTGTAGTTTCGATATCCAGCGCCAGGAATCGGGGCATGTCCCCTCCTTAGTCGTCAAAGCCTAACTTCGTGATGTCGTCCAGGTCCTTCCACTTGGGGTTCTTGGGAGATGGTACCCAGTGAATCTGCCAGTTGACGGGGTACTCCTCGCCGACGTCGGTCAGCAGGTTAGCCGTCTCCTCGCTCTTGCCGTACTTCCTCTCCAGCATGGAAATCACAACGCTGGATGGTGCGTACAGAACCGGATACTGAAGCTTCTCGTTGACACTGAACATCTGAATCTGCGGGGAGGCTTTCATTCCCCCGATCACGATCTTCCCGATGAGCTGGTCCTGCGACTTGGCGTCGTCCAAGCCTGGGCCCGGAGCGGGCGTTTCGGTCTTTGCCTTGGCCGGTGCCTTCTTCGGCTCGGCATTCGCATCGGTCTTGGGCTTGTCAGTCTTCGCGTCAGCTCTTGCCTTGGCCATGCGAATCTCCCAGGGAGCGAGCTCTCGTCCCTTGGTCGCCTTAGTCTCCTCGGTTGCGGCAGCTCTCTCCACGACGGTCGACGTCTTCTCGGCAAACTCTTCGACCCTCGCAGCCCTCTCCGCCTGGACCTTCTGCGTTGCGGCCTTTCTCTCGCGTTGCGCCTCGGCCTTGGCGACTCCAGGGTCGGTCTCGGCGTATGTGGCCACAAAGCCGTACTCCTTGCCTTCGTCCCGCAGGAATGCGAGCCCCTGCATGAGTCCGGCGAGGTCGGTGAACGTCACGCCTTCTCTGAGAGTGATGTTCCAATCTTGGCCAGTCACCTGGTCATAGATCTTTCCGAAGACCAACGTGGTGGCCTCCGGTGCTTGCCTCTTCTTCTCTGTCATTCCTTCCTCCTTGGTCTTGATAACGGCGAGTCGACGCTTCGGATTAAACGCAGGTTGCGTATCCCTGTCAATGTCTGTCCCCGCATGCCTTCTCTACTGCCTCTAGTCCAGCCTGGAGTTGGTTAGCCCGCACCACCAATCTTCCGCACTGACCACCGAGGACAGGGGCGTAGAGCACCACTCTTTCCATGGCTTGGGATAAGCGAAGGCGGATAGCTTTAAGTCCCAGGGTGCGGCTACCTTCACGCAGGTTGGCAGAAGTCAGTCGCTCAAGCGACCGATACAGCTCGTCCAGTCCCTTCTCGATCGTCTCGATGAACCCAGGGATCATCTCCGCGCACTCTCCCGCGGGCACGTAGAAGAACTGACCGTTTAGGGGAGAAGCGGCGAACCATAGCTGATGACAACCCAACGCGTCTTCAGCAATATCCCCCCTCTTCCCCTTGGGGCGGGGTAAGAAGTACAGCTTTTGGCCTGAGGCGGGAACGAGGATTCCTCCCTGGCGCTCAATCCAGCGATACACGTGTTTGCGAACAGCGTTAATGGTGACGTTCCCCTGCAGCCCCTCGACGCTCTCGACGAACCGCTTGTACAAAGCCCGAATATCGACAACGGCCTGCGCGGGCACGTCCTCCAGGATATCCAAGACCGGCCCATTGTCGAACAGGCAGAACAGCGCTACGGCGTCCCAGGGCTGGCCAGGACAACGACCTCGCTCTAGGAGCAACGTCTCGCTGTCCTCTCGCTGGAAGCGATAGGAAACTGAGGACCCAGCCTCTACCTTGTCGCACCACCTCTCGAACACCTTCATAGTCTTAGCCAAGGCAGCGGAAGACGACCTGCCTTTCAGAGTAGAAAGCTTCAGGCCTGCTTCCTGGGCTGACTGCTGCAAAGCAGCTCCGTCTAGCTCTGCAGCATTCGACCGAAGGTTCCACCATACCAACCAACCGACCTGCTCAATCCTCTTTGGCTTGCTCATCCGACTCCCCCTGGTAGGTAGAGATTGCTACGGCTTTGGCAAGGGCAAGTCGAGCTTCTTGAAGATTCAGTAGCCCAGGACCGTCCGCGTTTGCTGTGTAGAACTTTGCGCGGCTTGCGGGATTTCCTACTAGCCGGATGGCAGCAAGTAGCCCGTCGGCCTGCTCCTTATCCAGCCTACCTACCCATAGCGTATCTGGGCGGGTAGGGTCAGAGTCCTTGCTAAAGATTCCTCTCATGACGACAACCCTGTGACGTGAAGCCGGTAGCCATGCCCCGACAGTCCCCCGTCAACGTAGAAGGTGTGCCCTCGGTAGGAGATTTGCACTCCCAGAGGAAGCACCTCAAGCAGCGCGTCGTCCAAGACTGCCTGTTCCGTATGGTTCGGATTCTGGTGGTTGGCCGACACCGACCGCCAAAGACGGCGGTAGAGGAGGGCATCCACGGCCTCCATCGGCGATAGGTTTTCTTTCCCTACTGTGTCAGGCCTGGAGTCGCACCAGGTTCGAGCTTTGTCTAGGGACTTGATCACCCTGTGCAAGCTGATAGCGTTATCCAGGATTTTCACCAACGCCTTTCTCCTGGATCCGCGTTCGTTCACCCAGATCGCGGTCGCCCACTCTTGCAAAATTCGTTCTTGGTTTTTCATTGTCTTTCTCCCTTTCTCTGGCTAGCTTCTGATCCACCACGGTGGCCAGCCCATATCCGGCGATGTCAAGCCAGGGGGACTCGGAGTCCTTCCAGGCGTCTCCGGCGTCTGTGTGGCCATGCTGATTGGCCAGGCGGAATAGCTTGTCGAGCACTCTGATCATCGTCGCTATCTCGCTGTATGCCGCAACTGGAATGCCAGTAGGGTAGAACGCAGCGAGAAAGATACCCGTTGACGCTAGGTTGTTTCCGTAGGCCTGGCGCTTCTCCTTGAGCGTCTCGATTAACGCCCCTCCCACCTTCTCGTACGCCTCGAATTCGCGCTCAAACACCGGTCTTTTCCTCGTCCACTCGCTCGATCGTCAGGGCATATCCGGCGTTGCCTTGGCGACGCCGGAGATGGAAGTTGTAGCCATTGTGGGCTACCCACACTCCAGCGGGAAACTTGCCAACGGGACCGAGGGTGGCTAGCATCTCTCTGCTTAGCTTGTCGCACTCGGTCTGGCGAGCGGCTTCTTCACCTGCCCAGATACCCAAGACCTTCTCCGCTTCGATGTAGGCTCGCGGAGAGCTCATCTCACTAGGTAGGCTAGGAGTAATCAGCCTCCACGCTTTGAGGTCCTTCAGCAGCGAACGACGACGCTGATACAGAACCAGACATTTGGCCAGAGCCTGCTCGATGAACAACACGGCGTTCTCGTCGTCCTTGTTCCAGGTGTCCTGCACCAGCTGGTCTAGCTCTTCCTTCTCGTAAACTTGTGATAGTCTCATGCTCCGCCTCCTATGCGGGTGCGATAAGTGATTCGAGTGCGCTTGCACAACGATCGGCCAGCGTTCCCCACGCTAGCCCCAAGATAAGCCCAAACAGATGAGCTAGGTTGAGCGGCAGGACCGAAATCGCCAGCCAGACGGCTAGAATAAAGGCCGAGCCGAAATTCTTTCTCCGCAGGCTTGTGGCCAGACTGACAGCAGCCAAGGCGAACATCGTGCCGGATGCGCCAATGAGCGTCCGACCACAGCAGGATACCGCACAAGCTACCCAGACGCTAGCGAAGAGGAAGAACACGCAGAAATCGTGGTGCCCGACCTGAATTTCGTAGAGTGCTCCCAGGAGCACCAGGAAGGGCAGGTTGCACCACAGGTGGCCAGCGCTCACGTGCCAGAACGGTCCGGCCACCAGCATCAGCGGGCCAGACGGACGGGGCAGCAGGTAGAACAAAGCTGCCAGCAGTACCCCGAAACTCAGCGATAGCCAGGGGAGTCGCCCCACGGGCGGCCTCCGGGGCCATCTTGAGGGGCTGAGCGGCGGTTGATGCGGAAGGCCGAGCGCCAGTTGGCGGGACGGCGACGGGTGACGTGAGGTCATGAGTAGACTCCCTGCAACATAGCCAGCATCTCTCCCCAAGAGCGGAATCCGTCGTCGGCGGGGTGCTGAGCCATATAGCTGGCATGGCGGGCTTGTACCGCCTCGACCTTGGCTAGCGTTTTGTGAAGGTCACCGGCTAGGCCCAAGATATCTCGTTCCAGTTCCTGTCGTTCAGTTTGCTTTTCCATTTCCCTCCTCCTTGAGAGGCATGGCTACCCAGGGAGAATCAGCCGGAAGGCTGAGCCCCTTCAGCATCTTGGCAAAATGGCAGAAGTGAAAGACCGAGGAAATGACCCGGAACAGTGCTCTTCCCTCGTGCTTCTCCTCGCATGCCGCGTCGTAGTCGGTGAAGACCTTGATGCGTCCCTCGCCGTCTCGTACCGCGCTAGTTGCGTAGCCAATCTTCCGCGACGTAGGTACGTCCTCGTAGACCAGCCAGCAAAGCTTCCATCCGTCAATCTTGTGCATCTTCTTCTCCTTGGTCCACGGCGATCAGGCGGGCGGCTAGTCTCTCGACTTCGCCCCAGTGCAGCTTCAGGTTGTCCACTGCCACACCGAAAGGGGCGACCAGCCTCTCGATTTCTACGCCGGCCTCGACCAAGTCGGCAATATCGGAGAAGGCCATCCACATCCCCAGATAGTCAAGATACAAATCGGCGTCCAAGTCCCCGTGAACTGCCCATGCCGCAAATCCCCCAAGCCGGAACAGGAGGACGTGCTCGGCACAGGTAAACCCTCCGGGGCACCGACAGCGGGCTGGCGAAAGGCTGACCTCGATAGGTGCTGTGTAATCGCAAACCTCTCTAGCCATAACCGCATGGCCGGCCTCATGGATGGCCGTGTAGTAGAGCATCTTGTCGGGGCTCGTTATGCTCAGGCTCTCGTCAGTTCCCTTGTACTTCATCTCGCTCTCTCCTTCGGGTGAGCGCTTCATCGGTGGGGCATTTCCCCAGACCAAGGTAATCGCCGGTAGCCTCGGTTTTCCCTTGGTTTCTGCGCTAGTCTCGCCTGGGCTTCCTGTAGACCGTCAGGTTGAGCTTCAGGTCTCGATCGCCGACCGGCCTTGCGCCACCGGTGGTAGCCAGCACAAGCGTTTTGCCACTGCTCGACGGCTGGACGTTGACGACCTCTTCGTCTAGCTGAATCCGGATCGTCATGACACCATCCAAGATATCGATGTCAACGTTATCGTAGCGGGAAATCTTCTTTCCTGTCTCACTCATCTGTTTGTCCCTCCTCAGGGTTGCGGTGTCTCTCCAGAACCTCGTCCAACCGGACCTGGAGAGCAATGGCATGCGACGTCACGATGTTCGCCACCAGACCTTCCTGCAGATCAGCGAACTGGCATAAGCGATCGATACCGTCTTGCACCTCGGCTGCCCTAGACTCGACGTAGTCAGCCCAGGCCTTGTTGCAGCGGCCTATCCTCTCCAGGTGCATGAGGAGGATTTCGGGATCGTTCATCGGGTTGGCCGGGAGTGTTCCCTTCGTCATCGGTCTCATTTCTCCTCTCCTCTAGGGTGTGTAGGTGATGCCGCAGGAGGCGCAAGTCACCTGCTCGAAGCGGGAGTTCCAGGCGAGGCGATCCATGTCGCATTCGCCACAGTCGACGCACTCGCATCCCTCAGGGCATCTCTGGCCTTCGGGAGTCCGCTGGCGTTTCATTCGCCTCTCCGTGTCGGTTGCTGCCAATCCCCTATCCTTCTCCTTCAACTGGGGTAGGGGTTTCTCGGTGTAGGGGCTCAGCGCGTCCTTGATATCCCGCACCAGCCTGTTCCAGGGATCGAATCCGGCGAGAGCGTCGTTGACAGCGCCTTTGACCATCTCGGCGATTTCGTCGTCAATGACCTCTCGCTCTTCCTCCGGCGTCGGGGCGTCGGCTTCAAGCTCCTGCTCTGCCCAGTAAGCGTCGCTGTAAGGCTCGCGGTCCATCTCGTCCTGCTCGACGATTTCCCTGGCCTCTGCCTTGGTCGGAAAGCGATCTGCCAGCTCCCGCTCGATTGCGGCCAGTCGGTCCAGCTCCGCGTATGCTGCCTGCTGCTGCGCCAAGAAGCTATCGGCGGTCTCGTCGCGGTCGGGGTTGAAGGGGTCGTTCTCAATCTCAATCTTGACCTCGGCCAGTCGGCCCAGCTCTGCGTATGCCACTCGCACTTGGTCGGGGAGGTTCTTGGCATCTTCCTCTGCTCTCTCGGCCAAGAATCTGTCCATGCCCTGCCAGGCGTCATCCTCGGTCAGTTCCTCATCGGAAAATCCGGCGTCTTCCTCAGCCTCTCGTTCCAGGCAGGTGTCCACGTGCTCCCTGCAGGCAACAATCGCCTGTGCCTCGAACAGGTAGCCTCGGATCTCTGCATGCTTCTCGGCGTCGTTCATCGGGGCCAGCTCGTCTGCGATCCAGTCGCAGGTCGCTCTGTTCTCGCACTCCCTGCACTTGCTAGGTGCGAAGGGTGCTTCTCTCTTGTGCGCTTTCATCGTTTCCCTCCTTCGGGGTTTGTGACCTCGCGCCATTCTCTAGAGCGAGGGTACCACTTCCATCGTCGCAGAATCTCGTACGGTCCGCAGTCCCAGTTGGGGACTTTCCGATATTCGTTCGAGCCGGAGATTCTGGACTGCCAGAACCCTCGGACGATCTCGGTTCGCCGGACCAGGCCGACCTCGTGTCCTCGCTTCGCGCCAATCTCTCTGGCATATTCCGCTGTCGGGGTTTCTTCTCTCCAGAACCCGATGACGACCACTCGAGATCCATCGAGCTGCTCAGCGAAGTGTTCCACCTCGAAGGTCGAGCCTATCTCAAGCTTTCTCTCCCCTTTGCTCTTCATTGCCTTTCCCTCTCCGTTTTAGTCGATTCCTGCCCTCTGACCCTCAGCTTGCACCGAGGGGCAGAAGGCAGCTATCGAGCGCCCCGAAACACTCGGTAGCCACCCAATCGGAAGGCTATCTATTCCCCCGCTTATACCTCGTGTAGCTCTCTAGCTGCTCACCATAGCTCCGGTGGCTATCGTACAGCACTGGGGCTTCGTTCCAGACCAATCTGCCTTCCGGCATCTCCGGCATCTCGACCTCAACCTGCTCCAGCCGGTGACGAGCCTTTTCGTAGAGCTCCGCCAACTCGGTGGCCTCAGATTCGATCTCGTCCTTCAGGTCCGCCAGGGTGTCTTCTATGCGGGAGTGCAGCTCCGCCATTCTCTCTAGCATCTCTTCGCCGAGGACTTCCTCTCGCTTTGCTTCCAGCATGCCTTCCAGTTTTCTCTTGGCCTGCCTAGCCTTGCTGGCTATGTCCGCGTCGTGGTACCGCAGGATGGCCTTCTCGACCAGTCGCTTGAGCTGACCAGGGTGAAGGGCTTCCAGGGCATCCAGCTCGACTGCTCCGCCACCGTGGGCGTCCTCGAATTTCGCTCTCCGCAGTTCCGTCTCCTTGATCGGTGTGCGGGGAAGGTTGTACTTCCGCACCTGCTCGCCGGTCAGCATGAGGGGTTCGAGCTTCACATCTCGGTCTTGGTCTTGGACGAGGAACTCGATCTTCCGAGCTACGCTCACTGGCATGCCATATCCGGCTGGATCGAAGTCGGCGATGTAGAAGATTCTCACCGGTCGATCCGCCTCCGCCATTCGCTTGACCAGCTGCACCACGGCGGTGATGCTCAGTTCGCCGAGCCCTGCTACGAGGTTGATATCGTAGCGTCGGCATAGCGGCTTGAGGACGTCGTGCATCGTGGATTTCTCAGCCCAGACTTCGACGTGGTAGGGCTGAGGGTTCTTGTCGTATCCCTGAACAGTGAAGTCGGGAGGTTCCGCCAGGGTGGGCATCTGCAGCTCGAATTCGTTGCCTTCGACGTGGTATCCGGGGTCCCTTCCCCACATGTAGCCTGCGTAGATGATCGGTGGCGGGTTTCGCCTGTCCTCGAAGGCCTCGTGGTCGACGTATCCGAGGTATCGGGCGATTTTCGCTGCTTGCACCAGGTAGAGCCAAGCCGACTTGGTGTTCTCGTAGGGCTTGCCGTCTGGCCTGGTCGGGGCGGGGTCCTGCGATACGAGCTGGTAGTGGATTCGGCGGAGGTGCACGCCAGATGTGTAGCCGAACTTTTTCCACCAGCCAGCGAACCACTCGGCCTTCTCGATGTCTCCGGGGCTTCCGGCCATGAAGGGGTCATTCTTGACCGCTAGGGCTGAGAGGTCGCTAAGCTTCAGTCCTCGCTCTTTGGCGAGCGTCTTCATTTCCTCTCTGAATCGGGTTGTCATTTCAGCTCCCTCCTTCGGGGTGAGCGCTTCATCGGTGGGGCATTTCCCCAGACTCGGATATTCGGCGGTAGCTTCGCTTTTCTCCGAGTTTCTGCGCTAGTTCAGTCCAGCAGTTCGTTGGCTAGGTCCAAGGCCCTGCCTAGCCTGTAGTAGACGCCGTTGACTCCGGCAATTGCGTCTCTGACCTTCGGTTCGGGGCCACT
Organism: Candidatus Eiseniibacteriota bacterium; assembly: GCA_023128935.1. Lineage (GTDB taxonomy): Bacteria > Eisenbacteria > RBG-16-71-46 > CAIMUX01 > WJJG01 > DAOVQB01. The sequence continues at coordinate 50,855 of JAGMDA010000001.1, forward strand.
CTCGACGGCATCCGCCAGGATCTCCATCGCTGTGGTCAGCTCGCCAGTTTCTGCGAAAGCCGCTTTGACTCTGCGAGCCATCTTGCTCGGCGGCGTCATGTTGGCCACCTCTCCTCGGTTGAACTTGGCCAGTTCCTCTGCCCTCTCGGCCTTGCGGATCATCAGCTCCGTCTCGGCTTCGTAGGCCCTTGCCGCTCTTTCCTCCGCTCTCGACCCGGCGATGTGCACCTGGCCGAATCGCCTGAGTTCATCGGCAATTCTTGTTGTCTCGTTCATTTTCCCTCCTCAGGGGTCTATGCCCAGACCGTCTCTCCGACCAGCTCGTTGACTAGGGCTTGCGCCTTCTCCACGTTGGTGAAGTTCCACCCCATCAGCCTGCAATTCAGCCAGATGGCCAATCCGAGTCCGTTCTTGCGGGTGTCGGTCGTCGCTTTTACTTGTCCCTTCGGGGCGTTCCAGGTGGCCAGGGTTTTCTGCACCAGATTGGAGGCCACTACGCCACGCCTGCGGGTAGATCCGGATTTCGCTGCTTTCATTGTCTTTTCCTCTCCTTGCGGGCAACTAGCTTGAGCGTCCGGTGGCGGCAGATTGGGCATTGTCGGGTCATGCCCAGTGCAGCCCTATAGAAGCGCATCGTTGCAGTCGTGTGACTGCAGTTCTGGCATTCGGATCTCGCTATCACGAAGCGGGAGACCAGCTGTCCTGCTTCTTCAATTTCCTTCTCGGCGGCCATCTGCTTCGCTCTTGCCGCTCGATCCATCCTCGCTATCCTTGCTTCTACTCCAGTCATCGTCTCCCTCCTTCGGGGTCGTGTCCGGGCCTCCCAAGGACTCTCCCGTTGCCAGTTCCTGTTTCGTTTCCGATCTTCGCCACCGAGCTTCGTTCGGGTCCTATGCGGGCTTGTCACTGATCGCTCAGCGCCTATCCACTCATTGGTGCTCCGACCTTTCAGCAGGCGGTCTAACAGGAGAGCCCTTGGGAGACTCGGACATTTGCGAGAGCCGATTTGCTCTCATTCGGGGATGCTCAACTTGTTGCTCGCCAGCCCTGTGTTGATGTCGGGGCACCACCCAGGTTTCTCAGCCGACTTCCATCGGCCTAGGCCAATTGTCGCCCCTTGCCTTCTGTCGAGCACCAAGCTGGTCATTCCCTGCTTGGCCTCCCTTCCCTGCCTGTGAGAGTCTGAGCGTCCTGGATTTCCGGTCCCCTTGCTTCTTGGTGATTCTTAGTTGGATCCGCGCCTTCGGGGAGGTCTGGCGCTGATCGTCGGATCGTTGACTGACCACTCTACTCCGACTCTCTCCGTCCTCTTCCTTCGCTTATATCCGGGTCTGGGCTTTCTCTTTTGCCTCGCCATTCCCTGTTGTGCGTCTCTTCTCTTGTGTCTCTTCTCATTCCCCCTCCTCTTTCTACTTCCCATTAAACCATATCCGGCGATTCTTTTCTGGACAACCGCCTGCCAGGGGCCTGCCTTTCACCTGCCTGCCTGCCAGCCGAGCTGGACTCCGCGACTCAGGTGAGCTGAGTCTAGTCGACTCAGCTCTGGGTCTCCTTATATCGGGGTCCGGGCCTTCTTTGCCTCGCCGTTCCCTGTTGGTCCTACCCCATTAAACCATATCCGGGGCGCTTTGTCAAGTATTTTTGTGTGTCAGTTGTGTGTCAGTCTTGTGTAGACGATGTGGAGGTTGCTGATTCCGGCCTACTCAGGTAACCTGATTCGAGTCGACTCAGGACATCGGCTGTGGAAGCGCTTCCAAAGAGGCCTCTTTTGTCGTCGGGAAGGGAAGGCAATGGCCCCGGAGGCCACCGGTGGGCTGAATACGGGGTAATTTTCGATATACCAAAATGAGCGGACACAAGTGCGAACATTTTCGCATTAGCCCGTGGCGGGCAAACGGAGCTGTCCGAGCACCTGCTCACGGAATTCCTGCAGAATCTGGGCCACCTGAAGCCTGAAGGCAGAGACGGTCTCCCAGTCGCCGTCTCCCCAATGCGGATGGGCAGCATCTCGGATCTGACGCCAGTCATTGCGATCCAACTCGTTGAACGAGCCGACCCCTCGGCACAAGAGACGCGAAACGACGAAGAGGCGCTCGTCGCGAGACTCGCAACCGCACTCCTTCGCCAGCCGGATTAAAGCGAACTTCTGACCGTTGGTGATCTCTGCCATCAGCGGACACTTCCAGTATCGCTTCGCCATGTCTCAGTCCGCTTTGCCTCTTTCCTTCCACCGCCAAAGCTCAAGCCCCTCGACCCTCAGAGACTCAGCCTCCTCTGCTGCGAGCTCGATCTGTAGGTCTCGGTACTCCGGCTTGGTGTGCCTCTCCCAGTAGCAGTTGTGGCAGAGCAAGACGCACTCTCGGACCTTCTGCACCAGTTCCGGCCAGGGGCGTTCTCGGATATAGGTAGAGCCGAGAGCGACTTCGTGGTGTTTCCCTGCGTGGTAGAAGACCAGCAGGTGAATATTCGGATTTCCGCAATCCTCGCACTTGCCTCCTAGCAGCAGGCGAAGTCGGACCGCTCGCCGGACTCCTCGGCGATAGGCGTGCTGGTGGTAAAGGGTGAAGTAGCGGTCTGTAGCGTACTCAGTTATGATCGTCGACATTGTGTCCCTCCTTGGGTATGTCGGCCACGGCCTGTTTGAGAGCTGCCTGGATTGCGTTCTCAATGCCCTCTGGGCCAAGCCTCTGAACAGCCTCTCGGACAGCGTCAGCCCGAAAGATTCGGACGAAGTCGTAGGGGCTGTCCGGCCCAACGTCGTATCCGGCGTCTCTGGCTACGTCTTCGGCGATTCCTGGGGTAGCTTCTTCAACTGCGTCGAGGACCGCTTCTTCGATGGCGTCGATAAGAGCCTGCCGATGAACGATTTCTCTATCCTCGTCCCCAACAGCCGACAGCATGGCGCACAGAGCAGCAGCGGCTTGCTTGGGTGCGGGGATGACGATTCGGTTGTCGTCGAATATCAGACGCATCCGGACGTCCAGAGTGAAGATGTGGATGCTCACCACCAGCGCGTTGGTGAAGAAGGCCTCGACGTAGAAGTTTCGCTCACCTACCTCGGCCTTCCCCTTCAGCCGGTAAGGATGAGTGGTGTGGTAGGGGAGTCCGATAGCAAAATCGGGCGTTCTCTCCTCGTCCCCAACTGCCCATCCTAGCCACCGCATTCTCGTTCTAGTTTCTGAGATGTTCATCTTCCTTCCTCCTGTTGTCTGTTCGGTAAAACCCCGACCCTCGGTAGTGAGTGCTGAAGGTTGACAACCGCCGAGTCCCGTGACTCCCGCAGTGCGGGCAAATGTCGAGATCTCTTACCTTCCCTCTGTTGCCTGTTAGCACTTCCCACTTCTCCCCGCATCTGTCGCAAACATACTCATAGAGCGGCATCTTGATGCTCCAGCCAAGTTGGTTGGCGCGGGGTCTTACCGAAAGCCGGTTCGCTCAGCGGCTTGTACTCGGGCCCAGTAACGAGGTTCGACGGATTGCCTCCGCCACCGGATCTCTCCAGCCAGAAGAACATGCCTTTGTGCTCGATCGGCGTCTCGAACCAAACGCTAAATTGCCGGCCAATCTCCGCCACCGTCGCGTTCTCATCCAGACCTACGAGATGCCACGCTAGCAGAACCTGGTGGCTTCCCAGATGACGCCGGAAGATGTCCCAGGGCAGTGCGCGAACCGGACGCCTGGTTAGACGAGAAGCCCGGAATTGGAGATACGCCTCTTCCAGGAAGTCGGTCTGGCTAAGAATCAGGACCCAGCCCCTTGTTCTGTTGATTATCGTGTAGACAGCTTTCACGACCACATACCCCAGGCGCAGAAGATAAAGGCAAGACCGTAGAGCGACACGACCAGACCGGCCACAGCCAAGAATCCGGCGTCGCCTCTCTTCTCCGTCTTGTTGACGATGGCTGTCATGAAAATCCCTCCGGCCAGGGTCAGTAGCGTATATCCAGCCAACGCGAGTCTTATTGCGTCTGTCATTTCTCCCTCCCTACTTGAGCCTAACGGATACTGATGGTTTTCCTCGTCCGAAGGGCACATTGGCAATCTTCCGGTCCTTGCAGAGCTTCCTCCAGTCGACCGACGTGCTGGTTTTCGTGTACAGCAGGATGGTCTCACCGGTGACGTTCGGGTTGCTCACTGCGGCTGTCTTGTAGTCGAAGGTCCGACGACCGGCGTTGTACTTCGCTACCACATTGCCGACTTCCCTTGATACTCCGCTTTCGAGCACCACCTTCTCGATGATCGCCTTCAGCCCATTTGCCTTCAGCTGCGTCCTCTCCCAGTGCAACATCAGGCTAGCCAACTTCGACGCGTCCATTCTCTGCTCCTTCATGTTTGCCATCCCTCCCAGGCGAATCGTTCTCGGAGGATGTTGCCAACTCGTTCCAGCGCCTCTGTCCCGATATTCACTTCGATTTCCTCCAGCAGGTATGAGACCCACTGGCCAAACTCTCCTCGGTCCCCCATCTTGCCGAGTTGTTCCACCGCAACGTGAAGAGCATTCTTCATCTCCACCCGGCCTTCCATTTCCCCCACCCAAGGGCAATTGGGGCAGTTCTGCTCCCCGATATCGCACTCCTGTGCCTCCTGAAGAAACAGGCAGCAAAGGCGGGCGATCTTAGCACAAGAGTCGTCCGAGTCTTTGTCCAAGCCGGTAGTGCAGAATGTCCAATCAAGACCTAGCATCACTGACCACCGATCACGGATATTCTGGTCGGTACTCTAGAGCCATAGTCGAAGACGCGCTCCTTCTTCAGCAACTCGACCTCCTGCGCCAAGCACTCGATTACGCGCTCCACCGCAGTTTCCAAGTCTCTGATTCGGTTGGCGATTGTCACGATGTCGGTCCTGATCTCAATCTGCACGTTCATGGTTGCTCTCAGCCCGTGGTCGTGGACGCGCAATTCATCCATCACGGCGAAGACAGGTTCAAGCTCCTGGTACTTCCGGTGAGCGTCAATAGCCCTTCGCTCGACGGCGTCCCACATGGCGTCGGTTGCCCCTGGCAAGGGACACTTCGACATCCTTCGTTTCAGGCTTTCTCTCGCGGTTCGTAAACTAGCAATGTCCATCGTTCCCCCTCCTCCTCTTCCTTCTCGGATTCCTCTGCGGCTTTGCACTCAGCGACTGCGGCGTCAAACTCATCCCACTGTTCTTGAGTCGGCCCAAATGAGCGATTGATAGCAGAACTCGCTCTGATATACTCGGCTTCGGCGTCTCTCAGTCGTTGACTCATGCCGGTCCTCCGAATACGAACCAGGATATCAGACCGGCGACGAGACTAATGAAGCCCCACAACACGGTAGCCCCAAGATCGGACGCCGGATCGCTGTAGGACTCAATGCCGTTTGTGACGACGGCGATGACCAGGCAGAAGAAGAACGCGGCTAATCCGAAGAAACAAACCCCAACTGCCTTTCCCATTACTCAACCTCCTTGAGGGGGACTCCACCGAAGACGTAATTGAACTCGACCAGTTCCCGCAGCAGCCTGTTCAGGTCCTCCTGGACGTGATCAAGGGTGAACATCGCCGAGAAGACCCGATGGTGTGTTCCGAGACTTGGAATCTGGTATGCCCAACTCAGTAGCTCCTGCTTCGCTTCGGTAGCTGCTCGGTTGGCCTTGAGAACGCTCTTCGTGAAAGCCTCGCGGGGCGTCAGCTCGAACTCCGCATCGGCGAGCAGTCCTAGCCGTATGCCCTGCTGGACAAATGCCTCGTGCTCCTCAAGCTCCTGTTCCATTCGCTTTCCTTCTCTGTCGCTCATGGTTTTCCCTCCTGCCTCCATTAAAGCACATTTGCGCGGTTTTGTCAATGTCTGTCCCTCGGACTACTCCCAATCTCCTCGACCTGGCCATTCCGGGACCAGAGGTACCTCGACCTCCTCGACCGGACTGCCCATTTTCGGGATATGCGCAAGGAAGTAAGCCAAGACCTCTAGCTCTCGTCTGATGAGGCTGACCTGGTTCCGGAGAGAAAGAAAGCGCGGGGCGTAGATGAAGTTCGGAACAAGCGTACCCCAATCTGAGATTTCTCGCTCGGCCAATTCCAGCTCCGTGAGAGCCTTAGTAACTCTCTCGACTGCCTCTTCTCGGTGAATCTCCGTCTGTACCGCCTTGTCAACTACCGGCCTCTCGGTCAGCTCGACTACAAACGGGCCTAAACCGATCGTCGGTTCACGACTCTGAGGTGGTCTTGCGTCGATGTCCTGGGTCATACCTTTCCTCCATTTTGGTGTAAGCTCTGTACGCCTCGATGAGAGCTGGTGCCTCATGCATGTCGAGGCCATCCGGCGAAAACTTCACGATTGCGTGAACAGCATCAATCAACTGAGCCACAACCCGAAGCCGGTCCAAGTACTCTGAGAAAGCACGCCTCCCTCTCTCGTTCGCCATTTCCTCACCAGTTTTCATAGTCAAACTCCTTTGGGTTTTGAATGTCGGCCAGAAGCTCAGCTACTTCACGCCGACTTGTTCCTTCGTCTTGGCCCGACCGACCCTTCATAATGACGTAGCGGTCGGCGACCTCCTCCTCGGTCATGCCAGCTTCCAACCGACGCTCAATCGCGCTCCGAAGTCCTTGGCCTGGTTGAGCATCTTCCAGGGGAACGGCGGTGATAACAGTGAAGATCGATTTGGGCGAATAGACGTCGAAGCGCTTCCTGCCTGCCTTCCGTTCGTCGATGAGCCACTTCATTCGCTCGACCACTTTCTCTGCGCTACCAAGCTCCAGGAGAGCGTCTTTAGCGACCTTGACCCAGTATCCTCTCTTCCCCCTGGATCGAGGCGGAGCAAGGTTGAAGAGCAACGAGAACTCTTCCAGAACCATCACGACGTCCGCGTTGTAGGCGCGCCAGGTCGAGTTCGCGTACTTGGCGTTCTTCACGTAGAACTTGGCGATTGCGGCGTCGATTTGCGGTGCTCTTGGATTTCGTCTTTGTGCCATACGGCGTTTGCCTCCCTCAAGTTTGGTATCCCCCAACGAACGGCGTTGAGTCTGTCTTCTAGCCGGATCAGTAGGCCTCGATCGGCTAATCGGTTCAAGCTCTTGGACGTTGCCCCTGAACCTCGCCCCAAGAACCGAGCGAGCCAACTTGCTCCTCGGCCATAAACCTCTCTGTCTTCGCTCTTCTTGTATTGCCCTCTCACCTGGGCTTCGACCGCTACCCACACGACTCGGTCCCACGACGAGAGTCCCTTCAGCTTGACGATGAACTGAGGAACCTTGGTCGCTTTTTCTCTCTTGACGCGAACGACCTGTGTACAGTAAGTCGGGTAAGACGACTTGACGCCGGCCACAAAAGATCGCCGAATAAGGCCAACTTCGACTAGTTGCTCGTGGGCAAGCCGGATTGTCTTTACGCTTTTCCCCAAAAGATGAGCGTGGATAGCCTGACTCGTATGGGACAAGCCTCCACATAGGTGAACATAGAAGAGAGCCGCATGCGCGGAGATCTGTCTCTCGCACAGATGGTCCCATATGCGGTCTGGTACTCTTGCATAACGATCAAACCTGAAATCTTTCTTGTCCACTCGTCCCCCTATCGGACCCCATTAAAGCACATCTGCAGGGCTTTGTCAACGTCTGTCCCTCGAAGGCAGCTTTGCTTGCTCGTCCTCCGAGACGTCCACAATTCGTCCTCCGAGACCTACGCATTCGTCCTCCGAGACCTACTAGGAACTAGAAACTAGAAACTAGAGAAAGGAACTAGAGAAACGTCGGGAAGGCATCGACGACCTTCGTCTTCGTCCTTCGCCTCGAAGAACGCGAGATGAGTCATGGTTGGCTGGTCAGAAACTTCGAAACGTAGAGCCAAAACCAAAGCGATCGAGCTCCTTGAGTTTCTTGAGCATTGATTCTCACTAGCCCTCCGGCAACGATATTGGCTTTGGGGACAAACGTTGACAAAGCCCTGCAGACTGTGTTTAATATTCGGAAACGATCTTTCTGTCGAGGCCAGAAGCTCAACTGGACGAGCAATGCTCTCCAAAAGCAAAGGATGCAGGTTCGAGTCCTGTCTGGCCTGTTTGCCGTTGAGGTGTAACGGTTTTGCATATCGGCTTGTCACGCCGAGGGTAGCGGGTTCGACTCCCGTCAATGGCGTCCAAGGGCAGTAGCTCAGTCAGGTCAGAGCTCACGGTCTGGGCCCGTGAGGCCATCGGTTCGAATCCGGTCTGCCCTACCTTTGCGATTTTCCGGAACAAAATAGAGGAGCACAAGAGGACAAATGAAGCCAGACGGAGGGACGGCAATAAAGAAACAGGGAGCGGCGGTCAGACGACCGAAGGAGCTTGCTTTTCGCATCAGAGGCCACAGCTACCGAGAGGTGGCAGCGGAGTTTGGTGTTTCTCTTGCTACGGCTTACCGAGATGTCCAGATTGCCCTAAAGACACACGCCAAACTCGAAGCGAAGCTAGCAGCTGACCATTTGCGGCTTGAGCTTCACCGGCTAGATGTCGCGCAGGAAGCGATCTGGTCGAAGGTCGAAGATGGCGGTCTGGGTGCGGTGCAAACCTATATCAGCCTGTCAGCGCAGCGGGCTAAGCTTCTTGCCCTCTACGCCCCGACCGAAGTCCTGATTGCGGGACCGGACGGCGGACCGATCGTCATGGAAGTCGACGGCGGGGAGAAGACTCTCGCCAGAGTGTTGGCTATATTGGAGAAGGCAGGCGTGGTCGCCTCGCCGGACTTGGGGGAAGAGAATGAACCGAACGGACAGGATGCGGCAGTCGACGCAACACAGGTGGGGGAGACCGTGGCCTCGGTTGAAGAGGAAGAGGAAGAAGCCCTCACCGAGCGAGAAGTTGTCGCGTCTGCCGGAGAAGCGACTGGAGGTTGGGCCTGAAGACGTGACCACGTCGCGGACAAGCCGGACTTACCCGTACGAAACGCGGGCAAAAGACGTGACTACGTAGTTGGGGCGCGTTTCGGGGTATCGGGGCCCGGCAATGACTAGAGAATCTCGACAATCTACTGATTGTTGCGCGTTGCGGGGTATCGGACGACGGGAATGATTAGAGAATCTAGCCGACTACGAGATTGTGGCGCGTTGCGGGGTATCGGAGGGCAACAATGATGAGCAGATGGGCGAGAACGCGATTGAGCCGGTATTTGCGGACAGCAATGCTTAGGCGATGGGGGAGAAAGAGCGAGAATGGGGAGAATCGAGACATGGGAGCGCGTTTTGCGGGAGAATCCGGGCCTAGCGGAGGAGCTAATGACTTCTCTCATGCCCAAGCCGACGAAGTATGTGCCGCAGATGCCAACTCTTCTGCAGGCAGCGTTTTCCCGCACAGGGAGGCTTTCTACGG
>JAGMDA010000010.1 GCA_023128935.1 Candidatus Eiseniibacteriota bacterium
CGGCAATCTGGCGCTTGTCTACTTGGTCCTTCTTCTGGTGGTGACCCCGTGGACCCTCCGGAATGCGCGGGTTTTTGGCGGGTTTGTGCCCGTCTCCAACAATGGGGGGATCAATCTTCTAATTGGTAATGGTACCGGGGCGAATGGACAGTATAGGGAAAACGCCCTACCCCCCGGTGAGGGACGTCTATTGGGTGAATACGAGAAGGGTAGGCTCGCCGCCAGACTTGCAGCCCAGTCCATCCTGGGCGATCCGATGCGGTTTGTCAGGTTGGTTCCGCAGAAGGTGCTTCGCATGTACGCGGACGATGCTCAGGCCATCCGCTGGAACCTGAAGGGGATGTCCGGCCGAGCATCGAATGGCCGGTATGGTTTCTGGGACTATGCCGCCATGGCCGTGGTCCAGGCCTACTATGGCTTGGTACTCCTGGCCTTTGTCGCCTGCCTGATTTCCTCCTATTCTGCCAAGCGATTCCGAGAACGGATTCACCCCCTAGGTCTGAGTCTCGTTCTGTACTTTACCGTCGTCGCCATTGTCTTCTTCGGAGACCCTCGGTTTCACTTTCCCCTTGTGCCGGTTTTTTGCTTGTACGCAGCACAGATGCTTTTCTCTCGCTCTTGCGGGGACGATCAGGCCTTCTCTGAAACTACCTCCGCTTGAGCCAATCGCCAGCATCTCGTTCATCCTCTGCGGCTTCTGCGTCGCAATCCGTCCCATGCTGGTGGACTCGCCCACCTGCCGAGCGCGCGCTGAATGGCCGATGCCCCTATCGCACGAGAAGAATTTGGCTGGACTGCGGTCTTCCGTTGACGATTAATCGATAGAAGTAGGCACCGGCTGGCAGAGGGCTACCGGCTTCATCCCGTCCGTCCCATGCCTTTGTGTGATATCCGGCATCCTGCGGGGCATCGACGAGCAGCGTGCGTACAACGCGGCCTGCGGCGTTGAAAACGCGGAGACTGACGGACGAGGATCGAGGCAGATCATACATGATAGCTGTGCCGGAAATGAACGGGTTGGGCAAGCAGCAGTGTATCACTTGTGTAGGAGAGATCACGGTAGCGTCCTCAAGACCGCTCGGATCAGTTTCGACCACCGTGATCACTTGGTCGGATGCAATGGTCCGGACAACCTCCATCACACCGCTCGGCCATTCGACCAGCAGTGAGTCTAGCCACACCCGAGGCCCAACCCCGAATTCCACTAGTGATGAGTTCTGCGACATGTAGCCCGAACCACCGGAAACCTCCCGGATCATCACCATGTCCCCCGAGAAGAGGCGCAGGCGTGCGCCGGTCCCGAAGCGATCCGACACGGTTCCTTCCAGGTTGACGAGGAGCCAGTGGTCTTCGGAGGAAAGATCATTGCGGAAGAGCTTGTTGGATGCGGCATTGTTGACAAGGTACAGATCCAAGTCACCATCGTTGTCGAAATCAGCCCAGGCCACGCCATTGCCGGGACCTGGGTCGCCAAGAAGCTCATCTGCTGACTCAACGAAGACGCCCGCGCCTTCGTTGCGGAGAAGCTGATTGGCGCTTCCATAATTGGCCAGATAGAGGTCGATGTTCTCATCATTGTTATAGTCAGCCCAGGCCACGCCCGTTCCGGGACCAGCATCCCCGAGAGGTCCACTGGTGGCATCGGTAAAAACACCGCCCCCTTCGTTATGAAAGAGCTTGTTTGGTCCGTTGAAGTTCGTCACGTAGAGATCGAGGCGTTCATCATTGTCATAGTCGGCCCATGCCACGCCCCTTCCAAATCCAGCATCCCCGAGAGGTCCGCTTGTGGCATCCATGAATGTATCGTTCCCGTCATTGCGGAAGAGCTTGTTGGGGCCACCATTATTTGCCAGGTAGAGGTCTGGATCTCCATCATTGTCATAGTCGCCCCAGGCGACTCCCATACCGTTGCCCTCATCACCCAGGACTTGATCCGTCACGTCGATGAAGGTGCCGTTCCCGTCATTGCGGAAGAGCTTGTTGGCACTGCCGTGGTTCGCCAGATAAAGATCGAGGTCGCCATCGTTGTCATAGTCTCCCCAAGCGATGCCGGTTCCGCAGCCAGTATCTCCAAGGGGTGTCCCGGTCGCGTCACTGAAGACACCAGATCCCTCATTGCGCAGCAGCTTGTTCGCACTACCATAGTTCGCTAGATAGAGATCCAGATCGCCATCACGGTCGTAGTCGCCCCAAGCTGCCCCTCTGCCATCCCCTGGATCCGCGAGCGGCCCAGCAGTGGCATCGGCAAAACTGCCACCACCCTCATTCCTGAGAAGCCTATTGGCTCCGTTGTTCGTCAGATAGAGATCGACGTTTCCGTCGCTGTCATAGTCCCCCCAGGCGACTCCCATGCCATGGCCCTCGTCCCCAAGTGGCCCGCTTGTGGCATTGGCCCAGCTAGACGCTCTCTGCACAACGGGCACGACCGCGAATTCCTCGTCTCCAGCAAAGCGCATGCAGTCCGCCAGCGCGCAAGCAGGGAAGTCGGCATTTGCTTGATTGAAGGCGTCCTTCACTGTTATGCCCAGGCTCATGCAGTAGAAGAGCGTCTCCTGCCACAGGAGTGATACATCCCAGCAATCGGCGCAATCGGGGTTTGCCATGCCGCAGTAGCCGACCGTCACGGCGCGGTTCTCCGATCCCTTTCTGAACTCGTAGGAGAAGCTGCCGTTGGTCGTGCTACACATCCCTGAACAGCTGCCGATGAAAGCGAATGGCATCTTCTCGTAGTCGTAGATCCAGGATTCGATTTCAGAGGCATACGTGTGTTCAGGGTCTTGCCCAGCTATACAGCCACTACTGAAACAGTCGCTGCCGCCGTGGGCAAGTTCGTAGAACATGGCCGTTTCCGTGGACTGAATGTGCGCGCGAATTTGATCCTCTTCTGGCCAGACGACATGCTCTGTCGAGTAGCCCATGATGTCAAACCACATCGCAGCGCTCTCAGACCAGGGGTCCCATGACGATTCACACGGGTTGAAGTAGATGGGTCCCGTGAGAGAGAAGGCCGTATATGGTGGAGGAACACCGTGGCCCAGAAACCTCCCGTCCACGGCGCTGAAGATGCTCACTGTCATCCCGACCTCCTGGATGCTGCGTACAACCCAGCAGGGGTCCTGGGGGGGAGGAACGATGGGGAAAACGTCCGATTCTGGAGAGATGATATATAGTCGAGATGATTGGATCTCTCCTGCAACCATGGATTCTGCTTCAATGCCCGGGAGGAGGAATGTGGAGAGGTGTTCCGGCAAGTCATCTCGCCAATGGGCTTTCCTGGCAAGCAACTCTCCGCTTTGCTTGTCGAACTGATAGACTATGTAATCCCTTTCCACAACAGCGTTGTCTATCATCCTCTGGTGATAGTAGACGATGAGGTCGTCTCCAATCTCAACCTCCCGGAAGTCCCGGCTGCCGTCCTCGTATGCCTCGAGGAGGGGATACCCTGCGAGCGTGGGTATTGCGGCCAGAAGGCTGAACAGGATCAGTAGTACTGGTGCACAGTAGTCTACTCGTCTCATGCGAGTTGCCATATCTCTCTCCTCTCTGCAGCCTATCTCACACGCTCACTGCCAGGTTTCCTGAAGCGGTTCCACAATTGGTTTCTCGGTGTCATTGCGCTCATCCCAGCCTGAGTCTGAGTATACTACATCGTTCTATGCACGTTCACCCCATGAGGAGCTTGGCAATGGCGGCTGCAGCAGAAAGCACCACTACGACACGTACCCAAGTTGCACCCTTTGCGATGACGAGACGCGCCCCCACAATGCCCCCGGCGGTGGTTCCGACGGCCAGGCAGAGTCCCGGTACCCAGCGGACCTGTCCTGCCCCAGCAAACAGCAAGAGAGCAACGCTAGTAAAGACAAGGGCGAGAGAGAACTTGAGCGCATTCCCGCTCACCACATCATAGCCACCTACGAGCACGAACATCCCGATCAGTAGTGTACCGAGTCCGGCTTGCAGGAAGCCGCCATAGATGCCGAGGAGGAAGAAGACCGGCAGGTACAAGGTTGGTATCCTGTGAATCGTCTTCTCGCGAGCCCAGCGCTTAGGGTCCACAAAGACGGTTGTCACCATGACGAGAAACAGGAGCGCCGCGGCCTTCCGGAAAAGAGTTTCATCGACGTGCGCTGCCAGATAGGCGCCGAGGATCGAACCCAGA
>JAGMDA010000100.1 GCA_023128935.1 Candidatus Eiseniibacteriota bacterium
GGGGCGTATTCTCTGCAGCCAAGGCCTGCCCCTCCAAAACCAGGCCTGCTCCCCCTCCCCAAGGCAACATCCCGAGCGCGAACAGCGCTGCACACAGCATCACCTGACGCTTCATTCGTCGCTCCCTCCAGACGCGGCTGCCGCAGACCTGGTAGACCTGCTTGACACCAGCTTCCCGATTTTCTTGGCTCCGGCCACAACGCCACCAGATTCCCCACTGGGCGCAGCCGCCCCGGCCTGCAACGTGTAGGCCACCGCGGTAAAGTGAATCTCCGCGGCGTGGCAAGACTCCTTCTCGGGAGGGATCTGTTCGATTTCGATGTCGCGAGCATTCACGATGCGCGTCATTGAAGCCATTTCATTGAGGAACGCAGCTATCTCGTGGTACCCACCTTCCACCTTGATCTCTATCGGGTTCTCCGTGTAGAAGTCACCTGCCCTGTTAGGCAGCGGCTTGAAGAGCGTGAACTCCACACCACAACTCTGTCCCCTGAACGAGATCTCCCGCAGAAGGGATGTAATCTGCTTCTGCCTCGGCAGTAGTTGGTTGGCTTCTTCCCACTTGGCTTGGAGGGCCTCATACTCGGCCTCCAGGTGTGGCAGGTTCTTGGCAGACTGGCGCGCCCGGTTGATCTCCAGACTCAGCGCTTCGTAGCGACCTTCTAGTTCGTTCAGTTCCTTTGCCTCGGCCTTGTAGGAGAAGGGCAGGAACGTCGTACCGAAGTGGATGTAGAGCACCGCGGCGATGCCGATGCCTGCAATGATCAGCTTCGCTGTTTTCGGATCGTTGATGTCCATGCTTGGTGCCCCCATCCCAATATGTCGATTGACACAGCCGGGGTCTAGCGCGTGATGCCGGTCGTCAGCACGAATCGCACGAGCGGTCGCGCGATTTTTTCCTCAACAATGAGTTCCTTCTCTGCAACCGTCAGGTCTACGTCCCTGTAGAGATCCGTCCGCTCCAGACGGCTCATCAGATCCGCTACAACCAGATTGGAGAATGTTAAACCCTCAATGGTCATCGCGCTGGGGCCGTTTTGTGTCACCTTGGTCAGCCAGAGGTGGTTTGGAACCTGTATGGATAGCTCATCAAGCAGCTGCACGGGTAGTGTGCGCGCACGGTTGAGATCGCGGACGAGGTTGAGCTTCAGGTTCAACTCCTCGCGCTTCTTGATGAGTTGGTTAATCTTTTCGATCTGCGGTTTCAGCCGCTCGCTCTCCTGCTCTGCCAGGATAATGTCGGCCTTCAGCCCCTGGGTCTTTGCCACCTGCATCAAGTACAGGGATCCGATAGGCACAATCAAAGCCAGCACCACTCCAAGCGGCACTAGGAACTGCCTTCGCGGAATGGTGACGACCTGCCGCTCCGGGCTGCGCTCCTCCTTGGGTAGCAGATTGACGCTGATCACTCCTAAGCCGCCTTTCTGAGTGCAAGTCCGACTCCGACCGCAAGCTGTGGGGCAACCTCCAGCGGATCGTATCCCGCAAAGATCTCAGCGTCGTACTCGACACGCCTCAGCGGGTCGACAACCTCAACGGGAAGTGGTTGGATTGCAGAGAGGATTTCCACGACCCCTTTGAGTCGCCCGCCCCCTCCCGAAAGGAAGATCCTGTCCAACTGCTCGGCATCGCCTGAGGTCTTCAGGTAGGTTGCCGCCTTGTCGAGGCCATGTGTCAAATCCCTGCAGAAGCTCTCGATCAATGGCCTTACGTCGAGCTTCTCGTCCATCGACTCCAGCGCCCGGACCGCTTCTTCGCGACCCACCTGGGTCCTTTTCTGCACCGCACGAACCATGTTATTGACACCCAGTGAAACATCCTGTGTGTACAAGGGAATGCCATCGCGCACGATGTTGACGTTCGTGATCTCCGCACCAATGTCAAGCAGGGCTGCAACCTCATCGGGCCGGAGGTCATGTGCCATCTCCACGACGTTCTGTACCGCGAAGGAGTTGACGTCCACCGCATCCGGGATAAGCCCCGCCTCTCGAATGATGTCGGCAAGCCCGAGGATCAGATCCCGCTTCGCGGCCACGAGTAACACCTGCATCTGCTTCGGACCCATGTCTACAGGAAGGATTTCAAAGTCGAGAGAGACATCATTGATGTCGTAGGGGATGTGCTGCTCTGCTTCCCAGTAGATCGCTTCGGATGCGTGCTCTTCCTCCAGGTGTTCCATCACAATCTTTTTAACAATCACACCGCGGCCGTGGATTCCCGCGATGACGCGCTTGCGTTTGATCCCGCGCGACTCGAAGAGATTCTGGATGGTCTCAATAACCACCTGGCGATCCATGATCTCGCCGTCAACGATCGTCTCGGGCTCCAGCAGAGCCATGCCGAAATTGACTAGATGGATCACCTCGCCGCGACGTTCAATTTCGATCACCTTTATGGCGCTGGCACCGATGTCTAGCCCGACTGTTGTTCTCTTCCTTTTCCCAAACACTCTCGTTTGCCCCCTGTGGCGCTTATTCGCCAGGTCCATCCATCCCACCTGGCCGATGCGACCCCTCAGCCTTCCATGGAGAGGTATCGACTCACCCCGACAGGAACCTGAGGGATCGCCGGTTTCTCTAACCTAGGAAAAGCGAGAGGTAGGCAGTCCACAGAAGCTGGCCGCCGAAGAGCACTACCCATGCTGCGGGGGCCAGGAAGGTTCCGAAGGGCAGCGCGGTGAGCCTGGTACCCTTCCCCCGCAGAACGAGCCCTCCACCAACAAGCGAGCCAACGAGCGATCCGAGCAGCAGCGTGCCCAGCGCCCCTTGCCAGCCCAGATAGGCCCCCACCATGGCCATCAGCTTGACATCCCCCATCCCCAGGCCCTCGCGCCCGGTCACCCATTGGTAGACCAGAGCAATCAGCAGAAGCCCGCCCCCGCCCGCAACGACGCCCAGTAGGGCATCCCTGAGGGGAAAGGCGCCCATGAGTGCCCACAGTAGGCCGATCAACGTGCCAGGCAGGGTGATCCAGTCGGGGATGATCCGGAAGTCCAGATCGATGAAGACAACTGCCAGAAGAGCCAGCGCAAATAGCATCCACACCAAGCTTGTTTCCGGCGAGGGGGCCAGACGTACAGCCAGCAGAGTGAGCAGGCCCCCAAGCAGTTCCACGATCGGGTAGCGGAGGGGAATGCGGCCTTGGCATCCCCGGCAACGCGCCCGGAGCAGCAGGTAGCTCAACACGGGGATGTTCTCATGGGGACGGATCCGCCGCCCGCAAGCAGGACAGCAAGACCGCGGGCGGATGACCGACAGCTTCCGCGGAAGCCGGTATATGACGACATTGATAAAGCTGCCCAAGGCCAGGCCCACGATCAGCGCCGCCACACCGCCTGCCGGGCTATGTCGCAACCAAGCGAAGACTGCATCCCAGTCCATGTGCCTTGGGTCCTCCAGCTCTCTAGCCCGCCGTCCTGTCACGCTGCGGCAGCAACCAGCCCATGGGACAGCCACGGCGGCCGCAACGGCCATGCTCACGAATCCGCCAATGACTCCAGCCGCTCCTCGGCCATCCGCCGGATCTCCTGATTGTCGCTCTGGGTGGCAATGATCTCCCACAGCTTCCGGGCCGTCTCTTCGTCGCCGGTCTTTTCGTAGGCCGCAGCGGCAAACCGGCGAGCGTACTCCGGGGCCCCTGGCAGCTCGGCTGCGGCGGCAAAGGCAGCTGCAGCGGCTTCCCATCTGCGCATGAAGATATAGTGGTAGAACCCCAGCTCGAAGTTGAGGAACCAGGACTCCGGGTTGCGCGCGACGCCTTCTTTGAGCATGCGGGCCCCATCGTCCAGAAGATGGGCCTCGGCTAGGACGAGAGCGCCAAAAAGATACGCATTCTCGAAGGCGGTGTCCGCTTCCGTGATGACGGAGAAAAGGTGGGGCGCCATCTCATAGCGGCGATCCGTCATCCGATGCTTGCCATAGTACTGGATGGCCGCCAGCCATCCGAGATCGGCCACCAGGTGCCGGTGGCCGAGGCTCATCTCCCGCAGGAACCGGCCTGAGGGAAAGAGGGTCATCTCGGTTTCGTCCCTCACCCGAGACTTGCTCGCTGCAAATTCCGCCCGCACAACCGCAGCCAGTACGATGGATAGGCATGCGCCCAGCGCCAACACCAATGTACCAGAAGCCTTCACCCCTCACCTGCCTCCTGGCTGCTCTCTCGCTAGGAAAACTCCCGGGACCGCAAGATCAACACGGAGAGCAACAGCACCCCCACCGAGTAGATGACCGCATACGAGGTAGCCCACAGCAGTTGCCCGCCGTCAACTGGGAGCCCATGCACGACCTCCAATGTATAGCTGTAGAGATCCAGGCGTGGCAATACGTAGAATATGGCCTCGAGCATCTTGGCCGCGCAGGCGTTCGGAAGTAACTGGGCCATCTCGATCAGGCTCCCGGATAGATGCCCCGCCACAAAGAGCCCCATGAGAAAAAAGGTCGATAGCACGGGGCTAGTGAAAGCCGTCAGGAACATCGCCAAGGCCGCCATGATCAGCAACTCGAGGAACGCATAATACCCGGCCACGGCCAGCGTCGCGTCAAACTCGTATCCGGAGGTCAGCAAGATGCCCGCCAGCATAAGCAACATGGCGATCAGACTCACCGCCACGACCGTCACTAGTCCCAGGAACTTGCCCAGGACAAACTCGCTCCTGCGGATCGGTTTTGAGAGCAGCACTAGGATCGTCTTGCAATCGATCTCTTTGTGTACCATCCGGGTTCCGAGGAGTGCCACGAGAAGAAACCCAAAAAACCCAACACTCGCCAGGCCCACATCCAGGGTCACGCGGCGGCCCTCGCCAAGCGCCAGCGGGCTCAGCAGGCGGGCAGCTACCAGGATCACGACGAGGAACAGTCCCAGGACGACGAACGCACGTTCCCTGAGTGCATCGATAAATGTGTGACGGGCTAGCGACATGACAGGGACAATGGTCATCGGTACTCCCACCTACGATGCAACCTCGACCGAATTCCAGGCGCTGCCCTCAGCCTCCGTCCGCGCCCTTTCCATCGCCTGCGTGAAGAAGGCTTCGAGGTCCCGCCGCTGTGGGGTGATCGCGTGAATGCTTGCCCCTTGCCGCAGCAGGGACGCGAGCACATGCTGAAGCCTGGCCGGGTCATCCCCTGGAACCAACCAGCGCGCACGGTTCGACGCCACCCGCTCTCGGGCTAACGTGCAGAACTCCGGCAGCTGGATGGGGCGCTGACATTCGATCTCCACCTCAACCCCCTCAGACCCGCTGCCCAGTAGTTCCGAAATCCGGCCGCTTGCGATGATCACTCCATCCCTCAAGAGCGCAACCCGGTCGGCCAGCGCTTCCACGTCTGGCAGGATGTGGGAACTCACCATGACCGTCTTGCCCTCGGCCCGCAGGGACAGGATCAAGTCCTTCACCGCCAGCCGGGCTTCCGGGTCCAAGCCGCCCAACGGTTCATCAAGGAGCAGCAGTTCGGGATCGGACAGCAGTGCGCAGGCCAGCGTGAGTCGCTGAAGCCACCCGCGCGAAAGCTTCCGCACCGGGGTGCGCAGATACTTGCCAAGCGAGCACTGTTCAGCCACCCGATCGATCCGCGCAGCAGTCCTGGCCCGTGATAGGCGCGAGAGGCCCGCCATCAGATCGAGCGTCTCTCCCGCGGTCAGCCCGGGATACAGATAGGGTTGCTCTGGCTGGAACCCAACGCGCTCTCGGGCCTGCAGGTCGCCCAGCGGCCCGCCGAGGAGTAGGCCCCGGCCACTGGATGGTCTGACCAGGCCCAGTGCTATTTTCATGAGGGTTGTCTTGCCAGCGCCATTGGGTCCCAACAGACCGAAGACCTCGCCCCGGCCCAGTGTCAGACTGACGTCCCTAAGTACGGGCACCTTCCGGCGCCTGAATCCCGTGGTAAAGGTCTTACTGATTTTGTCTAGAATAAGAAGCTGATCGCACTCGGCACGCATCGCCACCTCACTCAATCGACTCGTGAGGATTTGTCATTAGTGAGTGAGATGACCATCGTCGATTCCCCGTAGCCTTCAACTACGTAGGTCCCCGGGGTCATCATGTAGCCGATGTTTCCTTGACTGAATCCCAGCGCGGCGATGGTGCACGCAGCACTCGTGAACGGGTTCTCCGGAAACACGCCTCCTGGGAAGAGTCCGGACGAAATATCATCCGGCCCCGGGTAGGCCCCGTTGTTGCATATGGCCCAATCCTCGACGACCTGCTGCACCGCATGCGCATTGACCTTTACAGCAGCTTCCTTTCCTCTAGTTGCCCTGGATTGGAAGTTCGGCACGGCGATTGCAGCCAGGATGCCAATGGCAATGAAGACGATCATCATCTCGATCAGGGTGAGCCCATTCTTGCTGCTGAGCATCGAAGCCCCCTCATAATCACTCGCTGGAAGTGCGTCGGTTTACCGCCATCTCTTTTACTCCATGCAATCGGCCGCGAAAGCCGTTGACTTGACCCTCTCCTGTCCGCGGGCTTGCGGGAAAGGCCACGCAGGCTGCTTGGATGCCTGCCTAACGCAGGCCTAAAACAAGAAAGGGCCCCTTGCGGGGGCCCTTTCGGGATGCGCCTTTTTGTCAGACAACTGTTATTAGCCGTTCGTGAGGGTGATGACAATCGCCCCAGCCTCGCCACAGCCCTCGACCTGATAGACCCCTGCAGCGAGCCCATAGTTGCAGTCGCCCTCGACGGCCGCACCAATAGCACCGATACCCATCGCAGCGCCCGTGAAGGGGTTGTTGGGGAAGACACCGCCGGGGAACATAGCGGCGACTACCGCGGCCGGATACACACCGGCGTTCTGTACGGCGCTATCCTCCACAGCAAGCTGCACATTGTGCGCATTGCCCTTCACGCTACCTTCCTTCGCCCGGTTTGTCATCGAGATATAATTCGGAATGGCAATGGCAGCCAGAATCCCGATGATTACCACGACGATCATGAGCTCGATCAGCGTGAAACCCTTGGTATTCCGCAACATCGACTTACCTCCTACAATGGTGGTTCCTCACACGAGGCCGTCCCGAGTCAGGCGCGTGTGGGGATCAACCACTTCCCGCTCGGACAACCGTTTCGCCCGTCGTTTATCGGCAATCGCCGTGCCACGCGGGCAACTCAGCGGCCGCAGGGGCGTATCGGACACCCATAACGTCAGATAGACCGAATGGGCATGACCACAACACTTCACGATATGAGCCATTTTCGCCTACCCAGGCATGCAGATTGCGAACGCGGCCTCCATAATGCGAATGCCTCTCGCATTTCGAGAAAATCCTCGGATCACCATGCAAGATGCGACGTAAAATCATTGCCTACGCCGCCTCCTCGCGCCCCTCAGCCGCCAGCGGCCCTTCCCCGACAACCCCATCGGCGGCCGCGGCCGGCCTGTCTGGCACCCCTGGCGTTTCCTCGGAGGTGTGCTTTTCCGTGATCCCGTAGCCAAGGAGCTTCCGGTAAAGGGTGGACGCATTGATCCCCAGGATCTCAGCAGCCCGTCTCTTCTGCCACCCGGTATGGTTGAGCACCTTGAGGATGTACTCGCGCTCAAGCTCCTCCAGGCTCAACGTGGGTGAGTCGACAATCAGGCTGCCCTTGCGGCTGGGACCCTGGATCACCTTCTCGGGAAGATCCTCGAGCCCGATCAGCTCCCCATCGCTCAGGATTACGGCCCGCTCAACCACGTTTTCCAGCTCCCTCACATTGCCCGGCCAGTCGTATCGCAGCATGGCATCGAGCGCTTCGCGCGCGATTCTTTTGGTACCATTGGGTCCCGGCAATCGGGTTAGGAAGTGTTCGACGAGCAGTGCGATATCCTCCACCCTCTGGCGCAAGGCCGGCAGGCGGACGGGAATGACATTGAGCCGGTAGAAAAGATCGTGGCGGAAGCGCCCCTCACTGACCGCCTTCTCAAGGTCACTGTTGGTCGCCGCCACGAGCCGCACGTCGATCTTCAGGGGTTCGCTGGCGCCAATCGGAATGATTTCGCGTTCCTGGATCGCCCGCAGCAGCTTCACCTGCGTGGCCGCCGCCATCTCCCCCACCTCATCGAGGAAGAATGTGCCTCCCTCGCAGATCGAGAAGTAGCCGAGCTGATCCTTAACTGCGCCGGTGAAGGAACCCCTCTTGTGACCAAAGAGCGTGCTTTCAAGCAGGTCCTTGTGAAGGGCGCCGCAGTTGATGGAAACAAAGGGGCCCTTGGCCCGCAGGCTCCGGTAGTGGATTTCGCGTGCAATCAACTCTTTACCAGTACCGCTCTCTCCATAGATGAGAATGGTCGCATCGGTGGGTGCCACCTTGTCGATCATCTTATAGACCTTGACTATTTCCTCTGAGCGGCCGATCAGACGGCGATCCTCATGCCGCTGCTTGAGCTGGTGCTTGAGTGCCTGATTCTCGACCTGCACGCGGCTTATTGCCAAGGCATTGCTGACGGCCAGTATGATTTCATCGTTATGCGCGCTCTTCTCCACGAGTTGGAAAGCACCGCGCTTGATGGCCTCCGCGCTTATCTTCTCGGATCCATAAGCAGTAAGAATCACCACCGGCAGCTCGGGGAATTTGGCATGTATGCCGTCGAGGACACTGAGCCCGTCTACTCCGGGCATCTTGAGATCGGTGATTACCAGGTCGAAGCTCTCTCGGTCCAAGCGGCTGATGCCGTTGGCACCATTGTCCTCGGCGACAACCTCATGGCCTTCGCTCCCCAGCAGCATTCTCAGGAAGCGACGCATGCTGTCTTCATCGTCGATGACCAGAATCCTATGACGGCAGTCGGATGTGTCCTTGCTCGTGTGCACGCTGCTCTGACCTCGTCATTAGGCGGCATGCTCCACAGGGCCCGTGGAGGATGTCGCGGTTTGCGGCAATTCGATCAGTACGCACCCGCCGCGGGCCCACTGCGGGGCAAACGCGATCCGGCCCCCATGCTCTTGCACTCCGCGCAGGGCAATCGGTAACCCCAACCCGCTGCCGGATGGCTTCGTCGTGCGGAACGGACCGAAAGCATCCCGTTCATCCAGTTCCTGCAGCCCGGGACCCTCGTCGACGACACGGATGCGCACCCAGGCGTTCCCATGCTCCTCGAAGCGCTCCAGGAACACGTCCACCTTCCCCTCTGGTACCGCTTCAAGCGCGTTGAGGATCACATTGCGGAAGGCCTGACGTAGCCACTCACGGTCCCCGGTCAGACTGAGGCCTGGTTCGCCGGATACTTGTACAGTCCGCTCGTCCCAGGATCTCCCGACCTTTAGGGCGCGCACTTCCTCCCTAATCAAATCTTCGAGATCGAGCCGCTCCAACTTCAGGGTTTTGTCGCGCGCCAAGGCCAGGAACTGGCTGAGAAACGCCTCCAGCGAGTCGGATTCACGGGTGATCAGCTCCATAAGTGGTTCGATCTCCGGCGGAAGATCAACCCTGGCCTGCAGGAGTTCGATTGAGCCCGAGATGGGTTTGAGGCTGTTGCGGATCTCGTGGGCCAGCCCTGCCGAGAGTTCACCGATGGTTGCCATGCGCTCCCTCTGGCGTTCGAACTCCTCCAAGCGCTTGCGCTCGCAGATGTCCCAGAAGAGGCCCACCAGCCCTCGCGTGCGCCCGCTGGCATCGATGACGGGTGCGATCTTCACCGAGGCGGGGAAGTGGCCGCCTTGGGCATTCCACAAGGTCAGCTCTACATCCTGGTTCCCGAACTCCCCATGCAGTCCATCGGCCAGCATCTTGAGAAATGGCGCATTGCGCTCCGCAACTGGCCCGGGCAGATGCAGAGCGTCCTCTGCCAGGCCCAAGAGCCGCCTGGTCTCTGGATTCAGGGTCCGGACTTCACCGGATGCGTCCGTAACAACGAGCCCGCAGCTCAGGCTCTCGACAATCCGGTCAGTGCTCAGGCGGACCGCCTCGAGTTCCGAACGACTCTGCGCTGCCTCCCGCAGGCTGGATGCCATCCGCTTGGCCAACCACCCAGCAGCCACACCCATACTGGAAAAGAAGAGCCCATGGAAAACCACCAGAACCAGAAGCTCTCGCGGAAAGGTCCCCTCTGGAGCCTGTTCAAGTGCCAGTACACCGTAGAGAGCTGCCGTGAGGAGTCCAAGTAGGAAGCCCACGCGCCAGAAGAAGAGCAAACCACCTGCCAGGATCGGAAGTGCGAGGATCAGCAGCGCAGGGCTGTGCAGAGAACCGGTAGCACGCACGACCGCGGCGGCCGCGAAGCAATCCCCAAATAGACCAATCGCGAGGACACCCGACCTCCAGTTACTTCGACTGCTGAAGGCCGCCGGCAAACTGCTGAGGATCAACCATCCGATCAGCGCTGTTGATGCCACGAGCGGACCGTCGTTGCCACTCCAGACGCTCTGCAGCCCGATGAGCGCAGCCGCGATCAGACCTACCAGACCACGCACAAGGAGGGACCTGCGCACTCCGGATGCAGGCCGTGGAAGCCCACCGCCCACCGTTTCTCCCTGGCGTGTGTCAGACACGCGCTTATCCCGATCCAGCCACTACATTGATCAGCTTGAACATGGGCAGGTACATCGCCACGACCATCCCCCCCACCATGACTCCCATGACCACAATCATTACGGGTTCAATAATCGATGTGAGCGTATCGACGGCCGTGTTGACTTCATCGTCATAGAAATTGGCGATTTTCTCAAGCATCTTATCCAGCGCCCCTGTCTCTTCGCCCACGGCAATCATCTGCACAACCATCGGTGGAAAGACGCCGGCGGCTCTCAGTGGTTCAGCAATCGTCTCGCCCTCCCGGATGCTGGCCTTGGTCGCCTGGATGGCATCTTCGATGATCTTGTTGCCCGCCGTTCTGGCGGTGACATCAAGGCCAGCAAGGATCGCAACACCGCTCGAGATCATCGTTCCAAGCGTCCGCGTGAAACGCGCGATGGAGGACTTAAGCACAAGGTCCCCCATGACCGGAATGCGAAGCATAAAAGCATCGATCCGGCGGGCCCCCTGTTCCGTCTTGCGATAGCGTTTCACAGAAAAGATGGCTCCGACGAGGAAGCCACCGATTATCCACCAGCTGCTCTTTACGAAATCACTGAGGCTAACTACGATCCTGGTTGGCAGCGGCAACTGCCCGCCGAAATTCGCGAACACATCGGCAAAAACCGGTATGATGACGAGCAGCATGAACACCATGGCTGCCCCAGCAACGCAGAATACAACCGCGGGGTAGGTCATGGCGCTCTTGACCTTGCGCTTGAGCGCCTCGGCCTTCTCAATGTACGTCGCCAGGCGCCCAAGGATCTTGTCGAGGATCCCTCCCGCCTCCCCGGCGTCAACCATATTCACATAGAGCGTGTCAAAGACATGGGGTTGCTTCGCGAGCGCCTCGGCCAGTGTGGTTCCCGCCTCCACATCATGCATGACGTCGGTGATCACCGCTCGGAAGGCAGCACGCTCCGTCTGTTTCGAGAGGATGTCCAGGCACTGCACCAAGGGAAGACCCGAATCGATCATCGTGGAGAACTGGCGTGTGAAGATGGCCAGCTCACTGCTCTTGACCCTACCCTTGCCCTTACTAAAGCTGAAGGAGAGCTCCTTGCGCTTCGGTTTGATCTGGTTGACCACGATCCGCTTGCGCCGCAGCTGCGCCGCTGCATCCGTGCGGGTCTCGGCTTCGACCTCCCCGCTACGCACCTCACCACCGACCGTGCGGCCTTTCCAGGCAAAGACACTCACGCAGCATTCCCCTTCCCTTGGACGCCGCGCATCCCGATCGCCGGGTGCCGCAGCCGGTAGTTCGGGTCAGCCTTAGCCAGGATCTGTTCCAGCTCCTGCACGTTCGAACTCCGGGACAGCGCGTCATCCAACAGGATCTTTCGATCTATGTAGGCCCGCGCGAGCCCCTGATTCATCGTCTGCATGCCGTACTTCTGCCCGGCCTGCATCAAGCTGTAGATCTGGTGCGCCTTGCCTTCGCGGATCAGTGCACTCATCGCTGGTGTGCACACTAGGATCTCGGAAACGTTGATCCTGCCACCTCCCCCCCGCCTGGGGATGAGCTGCTGTGTCAGCACTCCCCGCAGGACAAAGGCCAGCTGGGAATAGACCTGCTTCTGCTGGTTTGTGGGAAAGACGTCTACAATGCGGTTGATCGATTCGTAGGTCGAATTCGTGTGCAGCGTGGCGAAGACGAGGTGCCCGGTCTCCGCAATGGTTAGCGCGGCCCGGACGGTCTCCAGGTCTCTCATCTCACCGATCAGAATGACGTCGGGGTCCTGCCGGAGCACATATTTGAGCGCATCCTTGAAACTGTGGGTGTCCGAACCCACTTCGCGCTGGTTCACGATGGCCCGCTTGTGTTGGTGCACGTATTCGATCGGATCCTCGATCGTCATGATGTGATAGGATTTCTCCTCGTTGATCTTGTCAATCAGGCCAGCCAGGGTTGTGGATTTACCGCTGCCCGTCGGGCCTGTGACCAAGACCAGCCCATTGGGATGCTCCGCAAACGCGGCGACCACCTTGGGAAGTCCCAGCTCAGTAATGCTCATGATCCCGAAGGGGATCATGCGGATGGCCGCCGTGGTCACTCCGCGCTGGGAGAAGACGTTGGCGCGAAAGCGCGCCAGGCTCTTGATGCCAAAGGAGAGGTCCAGTTCTCGGGCGGTTTCAAACCGCTTCCTCTGGTCATCGCGCAGGATTGAATAGATGAGTCTCTCGCAGTTCTCCGGATCCAGCGGATCATGCCCGCTGGCATCCAAGACACCATCAATCCGGAACTGGGGTGGCACTCCCGCCGTCAGGTGGAGATCGGAGGCTCCTCGATCGACCATCTCTGCGAGCAGATCACGCAGGGAAATCATCAACCCCCCCTTGACCCCGGGCATGCCCGTGCGCGTGCAATCCGGGCTAGGCGCACCGGGCAAGCGCTAGGCCTCTTCGTCAGCGGCTGTTTCCTTCAAGACTTCTTCGGCAGATGTAATGCCTGTCTTGAGTTTCAGGAGCCCATCCATCCGGAGTGAGATCATGCCCTCCTTGAGCGCCTGGCGCTTGATCTCGGGCGTGGACGATTGCTTGATGATCATCTCCCGGATGGTCCCGCTGATGGGCATCACTTCATAGAAACCGGTCCTGCCCCTATAGCCCGTATCGTGACAGGCAGCACACCCCACCGCTTTGTAGTACTCCCCTCCATCAGGCCCTCCTATATCGGCCAATTGTAGGTTCTCCTGGAGGCTTGGGGGCAGTTCGATCCGCTCCCGGCACTGTGTGCAGAGCTTCCTGCCCAGGCGCTGGGCCAAGATGAGGTTCGTGGAGGACGCCACCAGGAATGGCTCGAGGCCCATGTCGACCATCCGATTCAGGGTGCTCGGGGCATCGTTGGTGTGCAGCGTGGAGAAGACCA
>JAGMDA010000101.1 GCA_023128935.1 Candidatus Eiseniibacteriota bacterium
GACGAGCAGATCCAGGTCCCTACCGCGCTCCCGCAGGGGCGCGATGGGCAAAACCAACCCCGTCAATCTCCCGTACAGATCCCCGCGGAACATTCCCTCTGCCACACGCTCGGCAAGATCCCGGCAAGTGGCTGCCATGACCCGCGTCTCGACGTACCGGCTCGTAGTCCCACCAACTGGGCGCACTGCTCCCGAATCTAAGAACTCCAGAAGGATACCCTGTGCCTCGGACTCCAGATCGCCGATCTCATCGAAGAAGATCGTGCCGCTCCCGGCCACTTCGATCAACCCTTGCCGATCGGCATCGGCCCCCGTGTATGCACCCCGGCGGACGCCAAAGAGTTCAGCCGCAAACAACTCCTTGCGCGCCGCCGCGCAGTTGACACGTACAAGGGGGCCTTTGACGCCGCTGAGTATATGCACCCCTTGAGCCAGCAGATCCTTTCCTGAGCCTGTCTCTCCCAGGATCAGGACTGGAATCGAACCCCGCGCGAATAGTTCAGCAAGTTGGAGGATCTCAAGAACCTTGGGCGAGTGGGTCACAAGACCCAACTCTGCCCAGATGGGGTCAGGTAAAGACTGCGTGTCGCGCTCTGGCCACTCTCCGGGTGGAATCGGAGAGCCAGCGCGCGGCCCGGCCGTGGGTTGCGTGCGTCGTTGCCTGGTCGATGATGCACGGCGTGCTGCGCGGGGGCTACTCTTCCTTGGCTTCCACTTGCTCCGGAGCCAGGGCCCGGGGCCGAGCAGTGGATGATTCAGCCAGAAGCCAAGAGCCTTGGATGCTGGATCCTGATCGCTCTGATGATCCACGCCGCCCGCCTGCACAGATGCATCCATGGGCACCGATCCATTGTCACTTGGAGCCACCAACCGGCGCTGACTGTGCTTTGACAGGTCCAGCGCCTTGAGCCAGGCCTCTACAACGCGCAACTCGAGTTTTTCGCCCATGTCAGTAAGGATCTCATGCGCCCTTTGAAATGCCCTGCGTGCGTCTGACCGGCGTGTGATTCCCAGATATCCTATGCCAAGAACCCGGTATGCCTGTGCTTGCTCCCAGGACATTCCCGCGCCTTTGGCGTGCTTGACTGCTTCTCTTGCCAATGCGATCGCCTTGCGCGGCTTTTCCTCCAGAAGCTGTAGCATGCCCTCGCGAATCCGGATCTCAAGTGCGAGGTCTCCTTCGGGAGCGATTCGACTCGCCAACTGCTTGCACCGATTAATCGCCACGCGAGCCTTGGGACCGCTACCTGAGAGCAGATAGGTCTCGGCGAGGTATTCCAGCGCGAGCCCTTCCTTGCGCGGTAGTGCCTGGCGCCGAGCCTCACGCCAGGCTCGCAGAAGACGTGAGCGTGCCGTGCGAAGGTCGCCGCCTCTGGCTGCAACCCACCCCAGACCAAGGCGGCAATCAAGAACATCTGAGTGGCGTCCCTGTCGTATGGTGGTCCCAAGTGCCTCCCTAAAGAGCCGTGCAGCTTCCGATAGATGCCCCATCTGGTTTAGGATCCAGGCTCGGTTGAGCACCGTACTTGTATACCCAAGCATGTTATTGCAGTGCCAATAGTGCGTCCCAGCCTCCGCAAGGAGAGTAATGGATTCAGACGGATTGCCCCGCATGTTGGCCACTAGTGCAAGGACAACGAAGGAATCCCCCCGAAGTCCCCCGCTATCTGCGGCAGTGGAGAAGTGAGCAGCCTCCAGGCCATGGCGCTCCGCTGCCTTGAGGTTACCATCCGTGGCTTCAATCCTCGCACGCAGGAGTGCCAGGCGTGAACGGGACCATGGGCTGGCTTCTCTAGCTGCGGTTTCGGGGATTCCATCAAGACACAAGTGTGCTGCCTTGGAGTTGCCTTCATTCACATAGCGTTGGGAAAGGCAGTGGCGACTCAGAACGCATTCTTCAGGCGACAGGGAAACACCTTCCCCTTCGTGTCGATCCAGCAACTCCACACCTCTCGCCAGGTGTTTCGAGTGTTCTAGGCGGTGGCAGGATGCTAGGAGAAGACACAGACACTCGATCGAACCCGAGGGCAAATATCCAGAACTCAAGTGAGCCTCAAGCTGCGGAAAAAGCAACTCATGCGCTGACTGCCAAGCGCTCGCAGCCAGATAGATCCGCGCCTGGCGGGCCAATGACCGCCACGGGGATCCGTCCTTTAGGCAACAACCTAGCAGGCGCCCGTCATCCAGCGCGCACCTGTCACTCATCTGACCGCCCATCGCTGCAGTCTCCGACCCTACCGATCCAACGAGAATCGAGCTCGCCCTCTCACAGCGTCTTCTACAGTCACGCTAATAGCTGGTCTCCCTTTCCCGCGGCCGTCGGCCAGCAGCAGGCGTGTGTCGCCGAGATGCCCCAACTTCGTCGCCGGTCCTGGCCCTGCTGAAACCTCAGCCACGCCATTGAGCGCCGATTCCGGCCATGAGCCACCCTGACCGTCGTCGTACCTTTCCGGTGATTGCTGGGACCTTTCATGCATTGCTTCAGCAGTGCTGAAAACACATGCAATGCAGAGGGAAGGCAAAAGAACAGCCAACACCCATTTCAGAAGGTAAGATCTCATAGTACTCCACCTCGTCCGAAAACAACCTCATTGCCTAGGAATAACATCGCACTACAATGTTCAAGGACCAGCCAAACCAAACGGTCAGCACAGATCGATTCCCGAAACCCGCGCCTTTCTACGTTTACTACTGTACCCGCACCATTTCGCAGAGGATCGCGGCCGGGATGGCCTCGTTACCCAACCCTGCTTCTTCCGAGTTCCCACTTGCTCCCCCTACAGCAGCTAGTTCTGCCGAGGCGCCTCCGGTAGAAACAAGGACCTTGTCCTCAAGGTAATACAGGTAGTCATTCTCGGGAGAGATGTCTTTCCGCAGGACAATCTGCCTGACAAACAGCCCGTCTTTGCTGAATGCGTCCAATACTTCCGCAACTCCCTCAGGCAGGTCCCTCCACGAATGGCTCGTGCCTACCCAGAAGGATCCGTCGGCGCGAACTTCAACACTTGCAATGGTGCGCTCATAGGGCGAGATCTCGATCTTGGGATTCTTGTACCGGCGGAAGTAGCCCTCCCAATACTCCTTTTCCCCGGTTAACTCCTCCTCGCTCCGCTCCACAGGTTGATAGTCGCGGTGGATGACCATGCTCACTGATCCATCAAGATCATGGACATCGATGCGATAGTCCCGGTAGCTGCATGATATGAGCAGCTTCTCATCGGCCGTGACTTCCAGAAAGCGGTATGCGTCCCAGACATCCTCATCATAGACGAATCGTTCCCCGCGAATGCGTGTCCTTGATTGCTCTGCGGCTCTGGCGACGACATGACCGGCGCTATCGAAAACGCCGATGAGTTTCGTATCTGTCATTATGTCCCCTGCAAAGCGCTTGGCTCCGGCGACGACGGCATAGCCGTTCGGAACAGCGTGGGCGCCCAGTAGGTAAACGCTATTGTAGCCGTCCAGCTTTGGGAGCCATTCACCGCTTGGCTGACCATCCCGCGTCAAGAACGTGAGGTTTCCGGCATTCCGATCCAAGATGCAAACGCGGCCGTCATCTGCCAGGAACATCTGTGTGGGATAGTTCAGTTCCCCTGGCCCCTCGCCTCCCCGTCCAATGGATCGTAGGTAGTTACCTTCGGGCGAAATCAGATGCACTGTTTTCAGCTGTGTGTCGAGCAGATATATGTTTCCGTCTTCGTCTTCCGCGATGGCGTTTACCGTCCCGAATACCAGGTCCCCGTCTTCGGTCTCGCTCTCCAACCGCCATAGCTCGCGCAGTTCGTACACTGCGGGTGGCTCCATCGGCTCGGCCGGGTTCATCACGTGCAAGACGCCATCCTTTACGATGCGCCTGCCCTTCCATTCCGTGGCCTCAGCGGGAGTCAGTAAATGAGCGAGACAGAGGAAACAGAGCAAGGGAAGATACAACAAGAGAAGGCGGGGCCGACTGAGGGGATCCTGTGAGCCGCAGTCCTTCATTTGGCCATCCCTTCCCCATGATCAATGAAACCTGTGCCCGGATTACAGGATACGCCTCAGGACTAATTCTGACTTCAGGCTATGGTGAATGCGAACAACAGTCAAGCCGGAATCTGCGATTCGGAAACTTCTGGCGCCTTAGATCTCAAGATCTCATACGCAATCCGGGCTGGCTCGCGAGGCACTGATCAGTGGCTAGGCTGGGCCGAGGGTCAGGTAGCTACTGGCCGCATCTGTTGTTTGGTAGGGCGGAACTAGGGGCGCGCTGTGGTTCTGCAGGATCCTGCGCGGCAGCGCACTGGTTGCTAGAGGGAAGCATTGAACGACCTCTCAGCGCAAGAGCACAAGTCGTCGCGTGTGTTCCTCGGTCGCCATCTTGAGCCTGAGGAAGTACACTCCTCCAGCCAGAGGTGTTTGTAGCGGTGGAACCGGCAGACTTCCGTCGCGCGGGGTCGATGGACTAGCGCGCGTGTGCCGGGAGGCCCCGGGATCGGATCCCTTCTCCTGGACAGCCCTTTGTGTTCCGCAACCGTCGAAGCACAGCAGTCACGCATACGCACTGTGCTACCTGAAGTGGCCGCCTTTGAAGTGTTCCGGGCTCGTTCCCTTCCACCCCCTCATGGTGTCACATGATACTGTCGCACCAGCATGATGCTCTTGGAATCCTCGTATTCACCGGCAACGACTCGCAAGAAGTACATGCCATTGGCAAGTTTCCTGTCGGCCTTGTCACTGCCATCCCAAGTCAGGGAATACACCGACGGCTCGTATATGCCATCCATGAGCGTGCTCACAACCCGACCTGACACGTCGACCACATCCAAGCGCACTTCCTCCTCATGAGGAAGCACGAACTGGAACACAGTCAACTCACGCATAGGATTCGGATAGGGAGCACGCAACATGATACCAGGCAACCGGGGATAGATCTCATCCACAGAGTTTTGGCCGGTTGGCAGAAATATCGGCCAGCCATAGTTGTGCACACTCGCGAGATAGTCACGCAAGCCAGGTTGACGCTCACCCAGCGAACGCTGAGCCCACCTCGACGAGATGCTGGGCAAACCCATTCACAGCAGCATCCTGCCTGATCTGCATATCCCAGCAGGGCTCGAAATCGCTGTCATGCAGCAAGAAGGTATCGTAGCCGTCATCCTGGTATTGTCCCTCCACCCACAAGGACAGATCATGAACAGACTGAATCACTTCACACTCTTCATTCAAGTCACCATCCATGATCATCACCCGTGAAGGCAGGGCATCATAGTTCTCCAGCCAGAGCAGGCATGTAGTGACAGCATTGTTGACCTCTTCAAGCGTGTGAGCAGGCACCCGCACATAAGGCAGATCCGGCAGCTCATCACCATCGAAGTCAACCAGCAAGGCATCCTTAACGCACGTATCGGTGTAGTAGCAGATGCCCGTGCTATCAGGCGTGTAGTAAGAGCCCATCACATACCGCTCATGACCAGGATCCTCATAATTCTCACCGATGAACATGACATGCGGAGTGAACCCCAGACCATCCCACTGGTTGTACGCATCAGCCAGCGTAGCACGGATGTCATCAGGATCATCACTCGTCAAGTACACGTCAGAGGACAGGGAGAAATGATCCCAGTAGTACTGCATGACTGGAGCAATCGCATCCAGATACTCCTGACAAGGACTCACCCAGAGCAGCTCAGCTAGACCACCACTACGCGGACCACTACTGCGCGGGCCACTACTGCGCGGACCACTACTGCGCGAACCACCACTGCGCGCACCACCAGTAAGGTCATCATACGGAAAGACCGGATGACCATCAAAGGCAGGATAGTCCCGGGTCACACTCAAGATAGCCTCGAGGTTGTCAGGCCTTCGACCCACCTGGAATGGACGCGACCTAGTCGTACCGCTTGATTCCGCCCTCAAATACACAAGAAGTCCCTGAATAATAGGTACATTGCCTTGATATATGCTCATATTTGACTTGCAACTGCCCTGATTTTGGAACAGTATGATACGG
>JAGMDA010000102.1 GCA_023128935.1 Candidatus Eiseniibacteriota bacterium
TAGTCGATGACAATGGCCCCCTCCTGGCTTCGTGTGACCTTGGTGATACCTGGGTGTTCGTTCTCCAGCTGATCCAAGACCGAGGATTGTTTCTGCAGGACCTTCAGGAGATGAGAGCTTTGGATCAGAAGCTTTCTATGTTGCAGACCCTGCTTGATGGCGACAGAAAGCTCTAGCCCCGTGCAGGGTTTCATCAGAAACCTAAAGACATGTCCTTCGTTGATGGCTCGGATGGCTGTCTCCAGGCTAGCCTGACCGGTCAGCATGATCCTGATTGTATCGGGGTGCTTTTCTTGAACGATGGCCAGAAATTCAGATCCACACAGGCCGGGCATTTTCTGATCTGACACCACCACATCAGCCGGCTCCTCGTCGAGCATGCCCAGGGCCTCCTTTGCGGAAGAGGCCGTTCGGATATTGTAGCCTTCGGTGTGGAGCGATCTCCAGATCGCCTGAGTAAACAGGTACTCGTCGTCCACAAGCAGGATCTTAGCTGACATGCTACATTCTCCCTCTTTTACTAGGTTCCCTAACTCCCACTATGATGCTGCTTCACCGGAGTTGTCTATGTCTACCAAGGTCCGCACACGTAATGGTTCCTGCACTCCCACGCCTATTGAGAAGTTGCGAAGCCTTGCAAGTACCGTTGGGGTTACCTTCTGATCCTTTTGCAGCAAGAGAAGTCCGTTCATTGCCTTTATGTCTTCATCGGCGATCATGTTTATGGTTAGATCCATCACTGTGACGCTCTTGGTGACCATGAGCTCATCGGAGGTCTCCAGGGTCTCCATCGCGGACAGAACTCTGGGGTCGTAGGTGTCCTTGCGTGATATCATTTCGCTGATCGCGACGTCGATTTGTTTCCCCTGCGTCATAAGCAAATCGAAGTCCAGCGCGACTTTGAGGATCTTTGCCCCCAGCTCCGTATCCGCTCGCTCGCTCCCCCAAGCCATAAGGCCCTTGCCGTCCATGACGCCAGTCTCCTGGCCCTGAATCATGTAGGAGATCGGATGCAGCCGGGGGATGTCGGCCAGGAGCCTGGCACCAACCTCGGGATGAGCGGAGTACATCTTGCTTTCCTCGGGGCTGAGGGGTTCTCCATTCGTGACCTTCTCCAGCAGAGAGGTGGGCAGCGTAACACACCCCAACTGCGACAGCATGGCCGCGACCTCATACTGCCATCTGGCCTGCAGATCCAGCTCGGAGACGATGTGTTTGACGTAACGCCTCACCCGTGTCGCCCGCCCAAATGCGATTGGATTGACAAGGCTCAGGATCTCCACCAGAACCCCGACGGAACCCCGCAGCGTCTTCTCGAGCAGCTCGCGCTCCGCTGTGATAAGCTTATGTTGTTGAAGCCCGGCTTGCAGGGCGGTGGAGAGCGTGTCCTGATCGCAGGGCTTGGTCAGAAAACGGAAGATGTTGCCTTCGTTGACTGATGCGATGGCTGTGTCGACGTCGGCGAAACCGGTCAGCATCATACGCACGACATCGGGATCCACCTCTCTTACCTTCGCCAGAAAGTCGATCCCATTCATACCAGGCATTTTCATGTCGCTGACCACAATTGCGAATGGCCCTTCTTCCTCTAGTACCCGCAGTCCATCTTGCCCGCTTGCCGCAACGCTGAGGGAAAAGAGTTTGCGGAGGTGCCGCTTGTATCCTGCCAGCAGGTTTTCATCGTCGTCGACGAACAAGATCCGCTCTGTCATGTCAGACCTCCGTAATAGCTCTGCATCGATCCATATCAGGCGGCCTTCTCGTGACCGCCGGGTTCCGTGTCCTCATCAATGTGGGATCCAGCGTCCTGGTCGTTGTCCAGCCCAGCCACTTCGATTTCCGCGGGGCAAAGGCCCCGCCAGGCGGATAGCCGGCCTGCCAAGCCGAGCTGTTCTATGTAGGCAGCATCGATCTTCGAGGTCGGCAAGGCGCTGCTGCTTGGACGCAACTCGTGATCGAGCGCGTTGGCAGCGTGCACGGCCGTTAGGGGTCGGAAGCCGGTACTTGAATCTCCTTGCGGTGCGTGGTGAAAAGCGAGTGCCTCGACGACGCTATCGGGCAGACCCCAGAGTCCCAACAGGTAGGCGCCAAGTTCAGCGTGGGTCGTGCCCACGACTTCCTGCTCGGCCTTGAGGAGCTCGATGCCCTCCTGTTCAGCCAGAGTGGAAACCTGTTCGTACTTCTCCGGGAGGTTCGCGGCCAGAATCAGCTTGCCCAGGTCGTGTAGCATGCCGGCTCCCAGGGCGTCCTCGATCACAGTTGGCTGTGCGGTCTCCGCGCGCGCCAACCTTTTTGCCAGCATTCCGACAGTCATGCTGTGGTTCCACAGAGCGCCGAGCGAGAACGGGAGCTTAGCGGCCTTGGATGAGGAGAACACGTGGACCGAAAGCACGAGGTTCTTCACCGTATCCACGCCAAGCAGATTGACCGCATGGGTGGGATCAGAGACGCGGCGTCGCAGGCCAAAGAAAGCCGAGTTCACCATCTGAAGGATCTTGGCGGTCATGCCTACGTCACGAGCAATGATGGCCCCCACCGTCTTGATGGATGGATTCTCCGATTCGAGTTCATTGATGATCTGTGTATACAATGATGGAAGGCTGGGGATGGATTTCATCTGCGCCACGAGTCCCTTGAGGTGATCGCTTTGCAGGAGACCGTGAAGCGAGCAGAGTCGTTGGATTGTTGCCTTGAGCACCTGTGCATCGCACGGCTTCGATAGATACTGATGCACGGGGCGGACGGATCGCATGATTGTCTCTTCATCCGCTTGGCCTGACAGGGCCAGCCGGGCAACGGTGGGGAAGCGCGTCATCACCTCGGTCAGGAATTCCGCTCCATCCATTCCGGGCATGCGCATGTCCGAGACGACAATGTCGACAGGTTCCCGCTCGAGGATCTCGAGGGCTTCCGATGCACCCGGGCAGAAGTGCATGGTCCACTTCTTGCGCATGCTTCGAAGCATGCGCTTGAGCCCTTGCAGGACTCTTGGCTCATCGTCCACAAAGACGATCCTGTAGTCCATCTCCTGTCCTCCGCCCGCCGATCGCGAGAGCGGTCAAGGCTATCTGCACAAACCCTAAGCAGCTGTGTCTTCCTCGCCATGGCTCCCTGCATGATTTCCGTCCGCCTCAGCGACGGGAAGCCGGATGACGAATGTTGTTCCCTTACCGATCTTGGTCTCGAAGGTCAGTTTTCCCCCATGGGAATCGACAACGGCCGCATGAGCGAGGGCCAGCCCTTGCCCGGTGCCGCTCCCGACCTCCTTCGTTGTGAAGAATGGATCGAACACCCGGGGCTGTACAACTTTAGGGATGCCGCCCCCGGTGTCTTGGATTTCGATGAGTATCCAATTGCCCTCGCATCGTGTTCGAATACTAATCTTGCCCTTCTCTTTAGATCCGTTCTCAATGGTGCCCGCGACGGCCTGGGCGGCATTGATGATGATATTGAGTATGGCCTGATTGATCGCTGCTGCGTTGATAGGGATGCACGGGATGGAATCGTCAAGCACGGTTTCCATTTCAGCGACATATTTCCATTCGTTGCGTGAGACAGTGACCGTGTCCTGGATGAGTTTGTTGATGTCGATCTGGCGCGTATCGCAGACTTGTGGATTGGCAAATGCTTTCATGGCCGCAACAATAGTGCTGATGCGGCCGAGGCCCTCGAGGGATTGCACGAGAGCCTTCGGGACTTCCTCCTCGAGGAAGGCGATATCAATTGCCTCTGCTGCCTCTTTGGCCTTTAGAAAGTCCTCCTCCGTCGTCGCACGGGCCCGGGCGCGCTCCATTAGGGTTTGATAGGTACTGATGAGTTCTAGCATGTCACTGAAGGTCTCTTGGAGGAAGCGTGTGTTATCACCAACATATTGGGTTGGTGTGTTGATCTCGTGCGCAATTCCTCCTGCCAGCTGGCCAATAGCCTCAAGTTTGGCTGCCCTGGACAGCTGCATCTGCAGGGTGTTGCGCTCGGTCACATCGCGCAAAAAGAGTAGTTCCGCCGGCTCGCCTGTGTAGGTGACGCGTGTCCCGCTGATCTCTATATCGATTCTGTGGCCAGTCCGGTGACGGAAGCCGATTTGGAGGTCAGGGGAACTCTGGTGGCTACTGCGCAACACCTTGAGATAGCCATCGAGGTGGGGCCGATCCTCGGGAAAGAGGAAATCATAGAACGGTTCATCCAGGTCCCCTGCGGGACAGCCCATGAGGTCACTGAGGTGCGGGTTGGCATAACGAACACGGTCATCGATTAGAATGAGGATGCCGACCGTGGCTTGTTCGACGTACGTCCGGAATCTCTTCTCGCTCTGGCTGCTCTCTCGAACAGCCTTGTTGCGGTGGAGGATTACGACCCCGATGTTCAGGTAAGCGTTGATTATGTCCTGCTGCCGGAGGGTCCAGCCAGAGGGGAGCAGGATCATCCCGATGGCAAGTAGCTCTCCGTCTCGAAGGCAGGAGATGCGGTATCTGTCTATAGAGTCACGGCAGGCAGCGGAGCAAGTCCTGCATCCGAAGAATTCCTCAATCTGGCTGGAGAGCTCAGGATCGCACACTTGGATCTGTGTGGCCTCACAACCGCCTATGAGACAAGCAGGCGGGTCGGCGATAATTTTGCCGATTGACTCCTGGCAGTTGTGCCTCAACTCATCTTGGAAATCGATTGCTTCAATGCGCAGCATGGGGGGGTGAGGTTCATAGGAGGCGAGCATCACACTCCTGGCCCCACACAGGAGACGCAGATTGCGGCAGAGGATTGAGAAGACCTGGTCATAGTCCGCGCTGGTTGCTTCCATCACGGTGTCGTACAAGATCCGGAAGAGCTCATCGCGGCGCTCAAGCACGAGCTGCGCACGCGCCCCTGCTGAGGCTCCTGTGTCACACGGTGCATCCACGATTGCGCTCTCCTTGTCTTTCTCCACGGCAGTGAATGCCTGGTTGGTCATGCCGCGGCGGCGGATTGCTCCGATGGACTCAGGGGAAGACGGATGATGAATGTTGTTCCCTGCCCCTCTTCAGATTCGAACGTGAGCGTTCCGCCATGTTTCTCGACGATGGCTACATAGGAGATGGCCAAACCCTGTCCACTTCCCTCGCCTACTTTCTTCGTAGTGAAGAAGGGATCGAAAACCCGATCCTGGATCTCTTTGGGAATCCCGGGCCCACTATCCTGGATCCGGATCTCAGCCCACGGAGCGTTGTGCTTGGTCGTTACCTTGATGAGGCCGAGCTCGGTTGAACCCTCTGGTATGGCCTCGACGATCGCATCAGCGGCATTGACGATGAGATTGAGCACGGTCTGGTTGACTTCCCCAGCTAGGCAAGGAACCGCGGGCAAGTCGGGGTCGAAGTCCACCTCCATTTTCGCGGCATACTTCCATCGATTGGTTGCCACTGTGATCGTGCTGCGGATGGCATGGGACAAGTCGATGGCCTGCTTCTGCCCCGTCCCAGGGTGGGAGAATTCCTTCATTGCTTGAACAATGGTTGTAACGCGCTGCGTACCCTCAAGGGCCTGCTGAATGGCCTTGGGGACCTCCTCGCGCAGGTATTCCACATCTGCATCCTCGATGGCTGATTCCACTGCGGAGATGCGGTCGGCATCAACGCCGGCCGCTCTGGCTGAAGACAGGAGTTTCTCGTAGGCCTCCAGGAGCTGGAAGATGTCCGCGGTGGCTTCATCCATGAACCGTAGGTTGTCACCGACATACTGCGTCGGGGTGTTAAGCTCATGCGCGATGCCGGAGGCGAGCTGACCGATCGACTGAAGCTTCTGGGCCTGAAGCAGTTGACGCTCCATCGTTTTCAAGGCCGTGAGATCCTTGACACATAGAAGCATGCCACCCATTTTCAGATCCTTGGAGGGGATGGGCGCTGCATGCAAATCGGCTGGAAAATCCCTGCCTGCTTGGGTTCGCAGTTGGACTTTGCCGCTCCACTGCTCAAGGCGCTGAATCGCTGCCCAGATCGACCGCGCAGCAGCAGAGTCGCTATGGATGGAATCAAGTCCGGATTTCCTAAGGGAGTCGAGCGTGTGCCCAAAAAGCGCGCCGAAGGCCGAATTGACATAGTCTACCTGGCCACTTGAATCAGTGATGAGGACGGCGTCGAAGGCGCCATCCAGCGCTGCCTGCAGGCGCGAGAGCTCATTGCGTGTGACTGCGAGTTCGTGCTGAAGGCGAGCGAGTTCTGTAGAATGACCACTCATCAGCTGGCCTCCCGGGTTTGATCGTTCTGTGAGAAGGCGTCTGACCACATCTCCAATCGTTCAACCAACCCCAACTGCTCGAGGTAGTCGCGATCGATCCTTGATGGCGCGCTGGAGCTGGGCGGATCGGACTCGCCGGCAAGGGCGTTGGCGACATGCGCGGCCGTCAGTGCATCAAAGCCTTCACTGACGGCTGCTGCCGGCCTATGGTGATATGCGACGGCTTGGATGATGGGATCAGCATAGCCCCAGAGCCCAAGCAAGTAGGCGCCCACCTCCGCGTGCGTTGCGCCGAGCCGGTCGGTCTCGGCCTTGTGCGTCTCGATTCCCTGGGTCAATGCGTGCTGAAGCGTCGAGCCATACTCCTCCGGCAGAATGACTGCGAGCGCGAGCTTGCCTACGTCATGAAGCAGGCCTGCTAGGAAAGCATGATCCACGACCTCTTGGTCCATCTCCTCAGAGATGGCGATCTGTCTTGACGCGCTTGCCACGGCTAGGCTGTGCTTCCAGAGATGATCCAGTGAGAACGTCTTGCGCGCATTATCATCCAGTTGAGAGAAAACCTGAACGGACAGGACGAGGGCTTTGACCGTTTCCAATCCCAGATGGGCGACCGCATCTGCTGGGCTGGAGACGCGCCGGGGGGAGCCAAAGAAAGCGGAGTTGGCAAGTTGCAGCACCTTCGCGCTCATAGCCAGATCCTGGGAGATGACCCGCGAGAGTGTCTCCAATGATACGCTGGCCGATTCCGACTGTGTTTGCAGCTCGGCATAGAGTGCTGGCATGCTTGGGAGTGACTCAAGCTGTGTGGTCAATCCCCTGAGGCGATCCACCGACAGGATCTCTTTGAGCATGCAAACCCGCTCGACGGTCGATTTCAGGACCCCCGCGTCTGTGGGTTTGAGTAGATACTGGTGGACGGGACCTGTGCAGCGGAGCACGATATCCTGTGAAGCTTGGCCGGAGAGAGCAATGCGTACAGTCGTGGGATACCGTTCTTTGACCTGAGTCAGAAGTTCCACCCCTGTCATCCCTGGCATGCGCATATCAGAGACGACTACGTCCATGTGATTGTCAGCGAGTATATCCAGAGCCTCTTGCCCCCCCCCGGCAAACGACATGTCCCATTCTTTCCGGAGGCAACGCAGCATGCGACGGATGCCCTCGAGAACCTTGGGCTCGTCGTCAACAAAGAGAATGCGCCGTTTTTCCTTCATTTTTCTGCCTCGTTCAGCTCCAGAGCAATTCAGGGCGGCCATACAGCCACAGCAGCTGCTGGTGAGCTGTTAGGACATGCCGACGGCTTTGCTCTCAGGTCTGCAGAGGGCTGCACTCCTCGGATCGCTCCGGGAGATCCTCGAGACTCAACCCTCGGATCCTGGGTGCGAAAATCTGGTAGAAAGCCTCGAGCCGGGCCTTGAGCCACGCGTGCTGCTCGGGCCAGGCACGCCGGTCTGTGACGTCAGCCGCGCGACGCAGGATGATCTTGCTGTACTTGGCCTCAGGTGGATCGTACCAGGTCAATCGTTCACCGAGCGCGTGTTCGATCTCCTCACGCTGGTCCTCCAGCAAGGCGAAGTGGACCTTGGCCCCCGCATGCGTGATGACGACCTCGGTTCGAATTTCTCCGGCCTTCTGGCTTTCGCTTTCCGGGTTGAATCTGGTGGCCACGGCATTGAGCCCGAACCCGCTCCGGCCAAGACTCATGCTCATCCAATGCACGGGCATCACCTTACCGGGCTGGAGCAGGGAATTCTCCTTGGAAAGATAGCTCCGGAACGCCTGCCAGTAGGCGCGTTGGAGTTTCTTGATCTCTGTGAGATTGTCATCGGGAGCTGAGGACTGCATCAGATTGGCAGCGTCCATGACGCCCTGAGTCCATCGGTTTGGTATGCAGACCGCGTTGAATTTGGGTGCGGGGGGAGAGTTGCCGATGCGCCAGAGTTCGATTTCCAGACCGAAGAAGCTCAGGTGCTCATCGGTCGCCTCATTGAGCCAATCAATGGCAGCCCGATGTTCCTGCGTGAAGCGCTCAGCGATCCAAACGATAGTGACGGCATTCAATCCCGCTGCGTGTGTCAGGAGTTGCCCCAGGTGGGCGTAGTTGGTCGGTCCCATCTGCGTTTCGACAAGCACCCAGCTGTCTGCGGCGATGTCTCTGCACAGAATGTCCGCCCTGAAGGGGCCGATGGTTTTCTCCCGAGCTTGCAGTTCCAATTCGATGCCGAGTGTGGTACCTAGCAGCTTGATGTTTCCCTCTTCTGCCAGCCAAGCAGTGAAGCCGCGATTCTCGCGTTTCCAGTAGGACTCCGGATTCACTCGTTCGAGTTGACCAAGGGTGGTTGGTTTCATGTGGTCCTCCTTGACCTCCTGGCAGGGATGCGCGACATCGGTCCGGAATAACCGGCTCATAGCCTCCTTGTGGTTTCATCGGCAGTGAGCCGCGCTTCCTGAGAAGAAGAGCCCGTAGGCGACTGGGGCGACTGGACTACTTGGTCTGCTTCGGTTTGCGGAACCTCGACTTGATGCTGCCCCAGGAGGGTTTGCTGGCCGGAACTGGGCATGGGTTTGGGTCGCAGGTCGCAAGTGACGGGTGGAAAACGCCACCCAGGCTCTGACAATCCGCCTCCCATGCAAGGAAACACTCAGTCTCCACGCAGCAGACCTTCACAGAATCAGCACAGTTGACCGTTGCACAGTCATCGTATCCCGCATGCCATTGGCCCGCCTGATCGATGCATTCATCCTCTCGAATGAGAGAGCAGGCGCCTGCGATGCAGCAGACGTGGAGTTCACAGG
Source organism: Candidatus Eiseniibacteriota bacterium (assembly GCA_023128935.1). Taxonomy (GTDB): domain Bacteria; phylum Eisenbacteria; class RBG-16-71-46; order CAIMUX01; family WJJG01; genus DAOVQB01. Next base: position 9,007 of record JAGMDA010000102.1, read on the forward strand.
GGTTGGGATCACAACTCTCGAACGCCTCCAACCACGTGCCACCGGCCGTGGCGCAAGCACCCGCTAACATCAGCTGGCAGGTGCCGGTGTTGGAGCAGCAGGCCGCCAGCTGCGGGCAGGGGTTGGGCTCGCAAGTAGTCCATTCTGAATGCCAGGTGCCGCTGGCTGCGGTGCATGCCGCCTGGGTCAGGATCTGGCAGGAGCCCTCATCCGAACAGCAGGCCGCTTCGGGCTGCGGGCAGGGGTTGGGATCGCAGTCAGTCCATTCCACATGCCACGTGCCGCCTGCCGTGGCGCAGTCCCCCTCGGTCATGATTTCGCAGTCACCATCAGCGAAGCAGCAGGCTCCCACATCCGGGCAGGGGTTTGGGCTACAGCTGCTCGAACCGGAATACCACGCGCCTCCAATGGCGCTGCAGGCACCCTCGGTGGTGACATAGCAGGAGCCGTCAGCGGCGCAGCACGCCGCTTCCTGAAGAGGTCCCGGCATGACGGTGATGGTTGCCCCGTTGATGCCGAAATCGCAGTTGGCGGTGTAGGAGATCAGGCAAGTCCCGTCGCCGGATGGGCCGGTCAGACCCCAGCTATTCTTTATAATCCAAGCGCTCTTGCTATCGTCGTAGCCGATCAGGAGGATCGCGTGTCCCCCAAGGGCGCTGCCGCCTCCCGTGTGCGTGTAGACCTCGTTCGACCCCGCGCTTTGCCAGAACGTATAGAAATCATTATAGACGTAGTAGCCGAGCCAGACCGGCCCGTCCAGGAGGGCTGCCTTGAGATTGGCAACCGACACTATCCCTGATACATCTGCCGGAAGCAGGGTCCACGCGACAACATTCCATCCGGAGTTGGGCGGGAAGGGGTCGGGGCAATCCACCAGGTTCCAGGAGCCCACTCCGCCACCTGGCGTGCACTCTCGCGGACCCCATTTGTCTCCCTCGCCGTAAGGGAAGCAGGCCTCGGTGAGTGCATGGTTGTTTTTGAGGAACTCAAAGGCTGTGACCGAGCCTCCGCAGCACCCGTCATTCGTGACAGCCATGAATTCGAGGGTGTCGCAGGAGAGAGAGAACTGCTCAGAGAGATCGATGGAACCCGCTGCGCCTCTTAGGACAGCCATGGCTTCGAGGCATCCTGAAGCCGCAAAGGACCAGCAGCCGCCGCACTGAAGCTGATTCTTGGCGGTGGTGATGATGCCGGCGTCCCGCCAGTCAAGGCTTGACGGAACGGATGGCAGGATCGAGGTGGGTGCCATCAGGCTCTGCGCCACCGATGGGGGCAATGGCTTGAATCCGAGCGGCGGGTAGTCTTCCGGCCGTGCGGCATGGGCATCACTAGTTAGAGCAGCAAGCAGGCACGCAGGCAGTAGCCACGTTGTAAGCAGGCGGGCAGGCAGTAGCCACGTTGTAAGCAGGCGGGCAGGCAGTAGCCACGCCGAAAACAGGCCTACCGGTGTCCGCGTGCCTTCCCGCATCCCACGATCACGGTGCCCAAATTCGAATCTGAGCCCATCCGCGGATATCTGATACCCAAACCATGCCTGAATCATCTCCGATCCTCCGTTTATTGGTGCCATAACTGTCGACCATCACGGGGGATATAATAAGGACTATCAAATGGCCGAGCTGATATGGCTGCGATTCGCACCCTCCTGTGTGCCGAGCTAGAGCAGTTCGAGCTGTTCGGGTTGTAGGCTGCGGCGATCGGCGGACTGTCTAACGGGCAGTTCGGCGGGGAATCCGGGGGTGGAAAGCACCCCGACGCCCTCGCTGAATCGCGCCTCTGGCAGCACGGGGGCCCTCCTGGGTCGCGGGCGATAGATGCCCTCCTGGCGAGCCCAGGCCTGAATCCTGAGGTAGAGTAGGCGGAAACGAGCACTGTGATTGAAGTGCTTCAGGTGAGCCAGCTCGTGACAGAGCGTATCGATCATGCTGGAGTACTTGAGTGGGCGCCCCGTGCGCGCATGCGCGATCCGGATCTTGATGCGCCCGTCCTTGTGGCAGGATCCGTAGCGCCTCTTGACGCGGCTGCTCTCAGCCTCGATGGATGTGAACTTCAGGTCGAATTTGGCTGCAATACGTTCTGCATCGGCGCGCAGACGTTCCACCAAGGCTCCCCGCCAGCGGCGGTCTAGGTTTGGCGGCGTCCTACCACCAGACCTGGTTTTTTCCCTCGTAGGTAAATATGCGCTCATCCTTGCGCGATCCCTCCGCCACCATCCAATAGAGGGCGCCCCCCGGAAGTCCGGCGAACGCCAGTGGTTCCTCACCCGCCATGGTCTTCCCTGCTGAGATCCATTCGCCCTTCCAGCAGAAGATCTCATAGGTCTTACCGGATTCCAGGAGGCTCTTGCGGATTCCATCCGTACTGGCCGCCTTTGCTCGCCCCGTTGTGGAAGTCACACGGAGCGTCATGGTGTCCTGTTCCTGCGGGACTAAGCTGGTAATCTCTCCGTTCTGATGCAGAATGAATGGTGAAGCGGCGGGCAGAAGTTCCTTACGAACGAAGTACGCGGGCAGGTAGACAATATCTTTCCCCATGTCGGTGAAGGTGCTATGTCCGTCCTCAATCCGCCCCCAGTGGATTGCTTTCCATTTCCCGGAATTGAACACGCACAGATACGCGAAAGCAACGCTGTCGGGCGTGGGTTCTTCCAACCCAACCGTGACGTCTATCACTTCCTGATAGTCAGACGTCACGTCAACGTAGTTCTTTCCCTTCAACCAGCCCGGGACCTGCTCCCATTCTTCCTTCTGGAAGACAAGGTTGTCGGGTTGCCAGGCGTAGGTTTTTCGATATACCTTCGCGAGCTTGTTGCTGAGTGCGTACTCGGTGGGGTGAGCTTCAGCGCCCATGAAAATGATAACCTCGCCGTCACGGTCCAGAATCGCGTTCCAGGCGTGGTTATTCCCTGCGTTGGCCCAGTGAGGCGTGTAGTCGCTCGTGACCGCCAGCCCATTGGCCCGCATGGCATAGATGGCCAGATTCGTCATGTCCTCGCAGCGCCCCATCCTGTTCTTGAGCATTTCTGCGAGGCCCTGATCTGTGGGGTGGAGGTAGAACCGGGGATCGAATTTGAACCATTCGATAAGATCGCCATTGATCAGCTTGGCGGCTTCAATAGGGTCCGTGGGATCCGTCATCTCAGTGGCCAGATCTGCGTAGCGAGCGAGGAAGTGGGGGCGCCAGCTCTCGAGCGGTTCGTTGCTGCCGCGGTAGGGGAGTACGTAGGCCAGGAAATCATCGGACGAGAGGTGCTGCGCCCATGGAAGGTCACGCCATGCGTGGAAGGCCAGGTCGATATGCTCGATGAGGAGATCAGCGGGCATGGTTTCAAGATCGTTCCGGATCTCCTTGCGATGGTAGTCCAGCTCTCCGCGCTCGGCCTCAATCTCCTCCACAGTTGCCATCAGGGTTTTGTAGTCGGGATAATCCAGCACATTCAACTCGACATCTGCTTCGGCGGAATCGCATAGGCTGAGGATCGCGTAGCTGTGGCCCTCCATGTTCTCGATCAAGTAGCAGGTGGCCTGGAACTTCAGGGAATCATCCTGTGCCCGGTAGTGTTGGAGAACCCGGCGCAACTCGCAAGCGTTGGCTCCCGATTTTCGCAGCGCGGCTTCCACGCCCGGGGGCCAAGCCGACGTGCTCCCGCCAAGTCTGAAGAGACTGCATGATACGCAACCGAGAAGCAACGCAGCCAGGAGTGCGGCAATTGCCTTCAGCGGCAATGACAGTCTCATCTGCATCCTCCAGTTCCCAAGCGCATAGATCCGGTGGTCTGGTGGGGCGGGTGCAAGGCTAGCTGGGCCACGTACATCCCGCAGTTCGAGCCTATCTCGTTTTCTCTCAGTTCCCCAATGCTCAAGATTGTGTCGTATCCCGCTTTGCGGAAGCGGTCAGCCACACGATGGCAGGCGCTCTCGTCTGACGGATCGATGAGACCCACCAAACCGGACCGCGTGGCTGATACGGTTGGGTTGATCGGAGTCAGCTTGATCAGAAATCGGTCGGGTGAGAAGTACTCGACCAACCGCTCCGGCTCCAGCGGGAACCCTACAGCGGGCGCGAAGTTTAGTGCGATCTTCCGATCGCCGGCCGCGAAGAAGCGATCCCCATATGCGGCCATCTGTTCAAATGTCCATGTTTTTGCCGGAATCAGCCGGCGGCGTGCCTCCTCATCCGTAGTATGCACCGAGAACTGCATCTGGAATCTGCCTTCCGGATAGTGCTTGCGCTTTATCCCTAGGAGCAATTCGAAGAAGCGTTCGGTGCCCCTTGGCGCGACTGTCGAAATGCACGGCATCAACGTGGGCGCCTTGAGTCGAAGGGGGAGTAGCTCGAGTGCTCTCAGGACCGCTTCGTTGAGAGCGGGATCACCCATCCTGGCGAACTGAATCTTGAGCTTGGATGCTGGTACCCGGCCGTCAGGATAACGCCGCCGGACCATGTACTCGATCTGGGCCAAGATCTCCTCGGCGGTGAGCTTTCCCCTGTAGTCTCCACCCGCGTCGCACATGGGGCAACCAATGGGGCAGCCCTTGAGAGTGGAGACGATGAGTACCCATTTCCGCTCTCTCGGCAAAGGTGGTTGCACTGACTCGACAAACTCAATTCGGGAACCATCCGCCAACTCGGCGATGAAGACCCGGGCCAGATCCTCCTGGCCCCTCATATCGAGAACCTTCAGCAAGAGCCTATCTCCCCGTTTCATCTGTCTTCTAGAATACGTCGTCCCTGCCTTGGCCCGGGGCTCATCTACTATATTCACTGGTACTCACTATGCACCTATTATTCACTCAACGCGGCAACCGCTGCCATCGCTGCAGCGAGCCCATCACCGACGGCCATGCCCACCTGTCCCAGCGACCCTGATGCCGCATCTCCCGCCACGAAGAGACCCGGCACGGTCGTCTTGTCAGGTTTCCCGGAATCGATGATAGGTTCCGGGAATAGCGATCCCACATTCGATCTGCGGCCAATGGCGACGAGCAGGGCGTCGGCGGCCTCGGTGCCCGTGCCATTTGGACCCGTGACCTCCAGTTCAATCCCGCTCTCTGCGCATCGGATGTGGCGCACAGTGACGCGCGGAGTGATCTGGATGGCCGGATTGTGTTCTACCACATCCGTGAGCCGCCCGCGAGCACGCAACTTCTCCGCACGAACCAAGATCCTAACCCTGGCACCCACGCAAGCCACGGAGAGCGCGGAGTCAAGTGCGGCTTCGCCGCCTCCGACAACGAGGACCCGAGCGGGTGTCTTATATGCGGCGAGAAGGCCGCGCACATCATAGAAGAGACGGGTGCCTTCGGCTTCCCTCGCTCCCGGAGTGCCGAGCCTTACCGGGTCGGTGCCTGTCGAGGCGATGACGCATGATGCGCCGATCTCACCGCAGTCCCCGTGCAACACAAAGCCCTGACCCATAAGGAAGCTTCGCACCGCCGTGACCTCTCCTCGCAGGATCGGGATCCCG
>JAGMDA010000103.1 GCA_023128935.1 Candidatus Eiseniibacteriota bacterium
TCCAGACCGATGCCGCGATCAACCCGGGCAACAGTGGTGGCCCGCTGGTCACTGGGATGGGTGAGGTGATCGGGATCAACACCTTCATCTTTTCAACCGGTGGGGGCAACCTGGGCATCGGCTTCGCCAGACCGATCAACACCGTGATCCGGATTGTGCGCGAGATCCTGGAGTACGGCCGTGTGCGCCAGGTCTGGATTGGGATCCGAGTGCAGGAAATCAGTCAGATGGTGGCCAACTACTATCGAATCCGCGACCGCCGCGGGCTGCTGGTGTGGGGCATCGAGGAGGGCAGTCCCGCGGCCCAGGCCGGCATAGAACTGGGCGACATCATACGGGAAGTGAATGGACAGATCGTCTCGTCCGCGGCCCAGGCGCAGCAACTCATCTTCGGGGCCACGATCGGCGACCGGCTCCATCTGACCTTGGAACGGAACGCACAGCAGTGGGAAGTTGAGATCATCCTTGAGGAGGCCAAGGAGAACTAGTGGCCCGTTACCGACGTTCCTTCGCAGCGCGGACGTGCCCGCGCTGTGCCCCCCTTCCCTTTCGAGATGCAGGAAAGGACCCCTCATGATCGAGCGCTACACGCTCCCGGAGATGGGAAAATTGTGGAGCGTCACGGCTCGCTTCGATAGTTGGCTCGAGGTCGAAATCGCGGCGGCACAGGCCATGGAGGATCTGGGCCAGGCGCCGGCGGGCACTGCCGCCGCCCTCAGGAGCCGGGCCCGATTTGACCTTGAGCGTATCCTCGAACTCGAGGCCGAGGTACATCACGATGTGATTGCCTTCCTGACGAATGTCGGGGAAGGGCTGGGGGAGGAGAAGACCTGGCTGCACCGGGGGATGACCTCCTCAGATCTGCTGGATACGTCTCTTGCACTGCTGCTCGTGCGGGCGTGCGACCTAATCGGCCAGCGCCTGGAGCGTGTTGGAAAACTCCTGCGCAAACTTGCCATGGAGCACCGCCACACGCCGATGATCGGGCGGACGCATGGCGTGCACGCTGAACCGATCACCTTTGGACTCAAGGCGCTGCTCTGGTTCGCTGAGATGGAACGTCACAACACGCGCCTGGAGCAAGTACGGGAAGAGGTGCGCACCGGGAAGATCTCGGGTGCGGTGGGTACCTTTGCACACCTCACTCCGGCTGTTGAAGCGCGGACATGCGAGATCCTGAGGCTCAACCCTGCTCCAGTCTCGAACCAGGTCGTACAGCGGGACCGCCACGCCCATCTGCTGGCGATCCTGGCGCTGATAGGCGCAACTTGCGAAAAAATCGCAACCGAGATCCGGCACCTGCAGCGCACGGAGGTTGCCGAGGCCTGGGAGCCGTTCGCGAAGGGCCAGAAGGGCTCCTCTGCCATGCCACACAAGCGTAACCCGATCCTCTGTGAGCGGATCTGCGGCATCGCGCGCCTACTCCGGGGCCATCTAGGACCTGCCTTCGAGAACATCGCCCTGTGGCACGAGCGCGACATCAGCCATTCGAGCGTAGAGCGGATTATACTGCCGGACGCCTTTATCGGACTCGACTACACTCTCCACCTCACTGTTCGAGTGCTTCAGGGACTGGAAGTGGACCGTGAACGCATGCTGGAAAACATGCAGGCTTCAGGCGGCGTCTTTTTCTCACAGCGCGCGCTTCTCGCGCTGACCGCCGCGCTCGGTTCCCGGGAGGAAGCCTACCGCATCGTTCAGGCGGCCGCGATGGAAGCAAGCCATCGCCGCCTTCAGCTGCGGAGCCTGCTGGAGAAGCAGGAGCAAGTGCGCATGCATCTGAGCCGCGAGCAGATGGATGAGATCTTTGAACTAGATGCGTTCTTCGCCAACCTGGAGCCGATCTTCGACCGCGTCTTGGCGACATCGTGGGCCACGTAGGAGCAGGTGCGGCAAGAGGACCAAACCGCGGGCCGGGCAAGAGCAGTGGCACGGGGGAGCGCAAGCACAAAGAGGAACGGTGATGGATGACCTCAAGCATCAGTGCGGTCTAATGGGGGCCGTTTCCCTCGATGGTTCAAACGTGGTGGAGAACGTGTATCTCGGCCTCTATGCCCTCCAGCACCGCGGACAGGAGGGAGCCGGCATCGTCAGCCGTAGCAAGTACAAGACGCGCGTGCATCGTGGCCTCGGGCTCGTGTCGGAGATCTTCAACGGGCGCGTGAAGGACTACCTTGCTGGGCACATGGCCATTGGACACAACCGCTACGCGACGACCGGACGGGCTACGAAGCTGCGCAACGTTCAGCCGCTGCTCGTGGACTGCCGAGGTGGCAAACTCGCCATCGCTCACAATGGCAACATGGTCAATGCCGTCGAGCTGAGGCGATCGATGGAGCAGGCGGGGAGCATCTTCCAGACGACAACCGACAGTGAAGTCATCCTCCACCTGGCTGCGCGCTCGCGGGAGACGGAACTCACCGCGCGCTTGGCAGAGGCCTTCAGCCAGGTGCAGGGGGCCGTCACAGTACTGACTATGGATGAAGATACATTGATCGGCTACCGGGATCCGATGGGCTTTCGCCCCCTGATCATCGGGAGGACGGATCGGATGATCGTGCTGGCCTCCGAAAGCTGTGCCCTCGACATCTTAGGGGCCCGCATGATCCGCGAGGTGCAGCCGGGGGAACTCATTCAAGTGCGCGATGGCCAGATCGAGGCGCACGCTGCC
>JAGMDA010000104.1 GCA_023128935.1 Candidatus Eiseniibacteriota bacterium
ACCGCAGCCACGGACACGGCGTCGAAGTATGGCTCTACGAGGATCGAATGGAGATCAGGAATCCGGGAGGACTGTTGCCCGAAGTGGAGCTAGCTCGCCTGAAGCGCCGCGAGCGGCTCCATGCCAGCCGCAACCCGCGCATCACGCGGGTGCTGGCCGAGCTGGCGTTGATGCGCGAACAGGGTGAGCGCGTTCCTCGCATCTTCCAGGAGATGGAGCGGTCCTGGTTGCGCCTACCCCAGCTGGAGGTGGATGCCCGGAGTTTCGCTGTCACGCTGCGCAACCAGCCGATACTGGAGACACCGGATCCCGACTGGGTGCGTCACGTCCAATCCCTGCCCATCGGACAGCGCCAGCGCCGCATTCTGGTTGCCTATCCGAGAGGCAGTTTCACCAACGGTGACTACCAAGCCCTGAATGAGGTGGGTCGCGACGCCGCCTACCGGGAAGTCAAAGAGATGGTGGACCTGGGTTTGGTTAGCGCGCCCGAAGGCAGGGGACGGGGTGCTCGCTACAAGATTCTCGGGCTGTCCCAAAAAGACCAGCCCGCGCTGACCCCTTACCAGAGTATCGCCGCCCGCATGGATCAGAAGGGACACATTCAGAACGCGGACTATCGGGAGATCTTTGCTGTCGAGCGACGGCATGCCGGGCTGGCCCTCGGGCAGCTTGTGGAGACAGAAGTTCTGGTGCGATCCGGAACCCGGCGCGGAACGCGGTACCACCCCGGTCCGGCATGGAAGACATGGCTGCGCAATTCATCCCATAACAGGGGTCAGAAATGAGCAGATATGAACCAAGATGGCAGCTAACAGTCACAATCAATGGCAGTTGCAGTGTGCGCATTTCGAAGTCGGGAGACGCCTCCAAGGCGCGAAACACGCTTTCCATCTGCGTGTTGGTGAATCGGTCCCAGGCTACCGGCAGCACGTCGCCCTGCTGTTCGAAGAACCCCAGCAGCAGTGGATTGGAGATCTGGTGCAGTACACGCCTTGGGTTAAACTGCCCCACTGCCTACTCCTTTCGTCAAGGACCCCTAACCGAGACCGCGACGCTATCGATGACCATGTTTCTTCTCCGTGGCAATTACGTTCCGGCAAAACCGATCAACAATCTTCTGTGATACGTGCAGTGGGTTGTTGATGTGGATCTTCTCGGCAATGCTGATGGCATCCGCAGCTCGCATCGCGCCACTCCGAACCAGCGTTATCATGATCTCGAGTCCCCAGAGGGTGGCGACACCCAGGTCGTCGCACGCCTTGCGCAGCGCCTTGTCGTTGGTCAAGCAAACAAAGCCTCCTTCCGATGCAACGACGAGGCAGAGTCGATCGCGAAAGGATAGCTGGCCCTTTGCCGTTGACGCCCGTGTCACCTGGGCCAGTTCGGGTTCGATCGCCTTCAGTCCGAGCCGTTCACAGTCGACGACGTCCAGACCGTCAACTTCATTCAGGATCGGTGTCAACACATAGATATGGCCGACGTGCTGGTTCACCAGGCCTAAGATCGAGAAGTCAGACCTTTGGTAGTCGATGAGCACATTGGCATCTATGAGCAGAGGCTGAGGCTTCTTTGACATCGATCCACTTATCCAACCCAGGACGCGGTCAGGTCACGCATGTCCTGAAGAGAGAGGCCCATGATCTCTGCACCCCGATCGAGGCTGATCTTCTCCTGCTCGACCGCTTTGCGAACAAGCCTGGACAATCGATCTTGTATGAAATCCTTCGGCGAGAGCTTATCGGGCTCACCCGCTGAGCGGTCTTCCGGGAAACTCGCCCGGAAGGCGTCTTGGGCAAGCGCATTGGGTTCGTCGTCCCGAAGCAAGGCGCGCCCGTATCGTTGGCGGTAGTCTCGTTGGAACCGCACCCAGATGTTCTCGGGACCACGATAGCTGGGTGCGATGCGGTACAAGACAGTGCGGTAGCTCACTCGAAAGATACGCTTCACCTTCAGGATGCGATCGACGAGAGCCAGGCCGTAGGTCTCGTCCCACTCTTTCCGAAACGAGACGTCGGGCATGAGAAACGCCCCAGCAAAGGCGTTGGCCTCCTGCTCATGCTGCTTTTCCTCGTCAGTGAGACTGATATCATAGTCCGAAAGGTGCAGAGTGAGGTGACCCAGCTCGTGCGCCGCGGTGAAGATCCAGCGTTCGACAGGGATACGATCCCAGGTATTGACTATCACAGCAGGGCCACCTTCCTCCGCGGCTACAGACAGTCCGAAGAAATCGTGAGAGGCCACCTTCAGTTCGCCAACCTTTATCCCTCCCGACTCGAGCAGGCCGCAGATGTCGCGTACCGGCTCTTCGTCGTCTAGATCGAGTACCTCTCTAGCTCGAGCTGCCGCGATCTCGCCGCGGCTCTTGCGTGCCCTGAGTTGACTCCGGATGTCATCGAGCTTGTAGGGCACGCGGTCATCGAGAATGTCTTCGACGTCACTGAAGTCACCTAGCCATCGCCCAACGTCTACGAGGATCTGCTCGCGGCTGCGCATGCGCTTGTTCGAACGAAACCGCGCAGCACGAAGCCTCCGTCTTGGTTCTACGAGCTGCTGGATGGGCACCCGAAGCGCATTGGCGATGTCCTGCAGACTGCTGACACGCGGCTCGGATCTACCGGTCTCGATGTTTCGATAGGCCGCCCTGGAAAGCCCTGACTTCTCTGCTAACTCATTCTGAGTAAGGCCATTAGCCTTTCGGAGTCGTCGGAGATTCAGAGCAATGGTGTTCTCTGGCATGTTGCACCTCCCTTTTGAGCATTGTAGCCATAGCTACGAAACATGTCAACATGACTATTAAACTAACCAAATCTTCGCTCTCTGTATACTAGTGATGCGACTTTGCGGTTCCATCCCATTCGTACTCTTGCTGCTTGGGAAGCGGTGTTGCCATGGACATGGATGACAGCATAATCCTATGAAGATCAGCACGTTACGCGCAGACAGAGCTATGAGTCAAACCGTGGACTTGGCCTTCAGCTCAGCCCACATCGCCCTCTGCTTCCGCCAGTCGGGAACGGCCTCCATCGGAACTCGGGACGTGGCACCCCCCCAGTACGGCAGGAATCGATTGCTCTATGTGTATCAATCGCGCTCTTGGTCTCTCTGATGCCCACCCACTAGCTGGGCGAGCTATCAGGCTCTCCGTGCGCTACCTTTTCTCGCTGGCATTTGCCTGGCACCGCCTGTACGAGAGGACCCGCTCTGCTGGATCCTTCTTGCCTATTCGGTTCTTGCCGGGCTGATAAGCACTTACGAGCCGTTGTATTGGGCGCATACGGATGAAAGGGTCCTGTCTGCACTTGTAGACTGGTTTGCCAATGAATGGCCGTTCTCTCAAACCGTCTCTGGCATAAACAGCTCAGCCGTGAGACAGGTTCAGATCTTGGTAGCGATGGGCTTTGGCAAGTTGTGGGCGTTTCCTTCGTCGAGTGAGGATGTTACCCATTTGTTCTTTGGCCGGTAGCAGGACGGGTGATGAGCGACCATTTGAACTCCCGAACGTGCTGCCTCATACCAATTTGGAATCCAGGATCAGCTACAGAACAGTGGACCTTCATCATTATTATCCATTGCGATCAAGCGCTAGATGATCGTGGATGGCCGCTCCTGCGGACAGATTTCCTTGAGCGAAGCCTCAAGAGCGGCAATGGTCACTGATCCGTGCCGCTGCAGCTTCGCCGCTAACGAGAACTGACCCACCTATGCTGGCGAGAAGTGACCCGGTGTGAGTTCCTGTTTTGATTCCCGGTTTCTTATGGAGATGGATGGGAGTCCAGTGCGTATGGCTGGATGCGAGGAAGGTGAGGGTGTGGAGAACCCCGCGGGAAGTGCCCGCGGGGCGCGTGATTGAGTCCAGCTGACCAGCTGCCTACTTCTCCGGAGTTTTGAGTGACGGTCCATCGATGCGGATCGTGTGACAGCGGTGGCGGAGCCGGTCGAGCAGCGCGCCGACCATTTCCTTCTTGCCCAAGAACTCGAACCAGTGGTCGTACTCAAGATTCGTCGTGATAATCGTGGCCTTGCGACCATAGCGTTCCTCCATGAGCTTGAAGAAGATGTTGCTCTGTTCGGGCTTGAGATTCAGGTACCCCATTTCGTCGATTAATGAAATGTCTATGCGGATCATCCGGTTGATGAACTTGCGCGAGTAGTTGTCCGCCAAGCTCTGATACATCTCATCGAAGAGGTCCTGGGCTTTGACAAACAGTCCCCGCTATCCGGCCTGCAGAGCCTTGAGCAGGATCGCACTTGCCAGTCCGGTCTTACCGGTCCCGGTGGGGCCGATGAAGATCAGATTAGCCGCACGGGGGATGAAGTCGAGTTCGGCCAGCTGCATGATCTGGCTCTCTTGGACGCCGGGTTGGTGCTTCCACGGGAAACTCTCGAGCGACCAGCGCTCGGGCAGGCGCGCGCGCTTGATGCGATACTCGAGGAAGCGTTCTTGTTGGCCCTGATACTCGTGGCGCAAGAGATCGGCAAGGAAGGTCGCGTAACTGGGTCCGGTTTTCTCAGCCCGCTGCAGCTCGCGATCCAGGATCTCGAGAGTTCGTCTCAG
>JAGMDA010000105.1 GCA_023128935.1 Candidatus Eiseniibacteriota bacterium
TTCGATGCGCACGAGGTCGACCAGACCGTATTCCATGGCCGTCTCCAGTGCCGGGAGGATGGCCTCAAGGGGGTAGTCGAGGTAGATACGGTGGAGTTGCCGCATGCCACGCACCGCCCGTCCACAATGGCGTTTCTTGAGCTCATCGAGCATGCGCGCGAACTCAGGTGCCGCAGCACGCAATACGGCTTCTTGAGGCAACGGCGGCCGCGGATGCCTCTTCCAGCGACTCGGGCCCCGGTGCTCGGGCAAGGTTACCCGATGTCCCAAGCCACGTTCCATGCGCGCATGGGTCACCACCAAGCGGTGACCGTCGAAGACACGCACCTGATTGCGCATCTCACGCACTTCCACGCGGCGACCGATCAGGTCGCTCGGAACTGAGTAGCGGTTGGTGTGGAGATTGACATAGCCTTCGACATCCACACGGCGAGTGAAGGTCTCATAAACCGGTGGAATGTAGGGCGGCAAGGGGCGCAACGCCGGACGCTCGGCGACGAAGCGCTCGATCGGGGTACCCTTGAGGATACGCTTGGGTCGCCGATTGACCGTCTCGCACCAAGCACGGAGCTGGGTGTTGAGGTCCGTTATCGTCGCAAACTGGCGGCCGGGGTAGAAGTTGTTCTCGATGTGGTGGGCGGTGATGTGTCGTGTTGCATTTCGCTTCCAGCACCGAACTCATAGTGTCCGACACGGCGCTTCGGTTCGACGCCGATACCGTGGTGCCGGCAGAAGCCCGTCAGGGTTGAATAGGCGACCACAATGCCTTTGGGTGCGGCTGCGTGCGGCTGAGCCTGTGGGATGCGTTCCCGCTCTAATCCCTTAGCGCAAGGGCCCTTTCACCAGCCGGATTTCATCTATCCACACTGTGCCCTTCCCCTCGACTACGACGTTGAGTCGTACGTTGTCCGGGTTTTCGCCTTTCTTCAGGAAGAATGGTGTTTCCTGTGAGGTCCATTCATTGTTCCCTGATAGTGGCGAGTGCAGGGCGCGCGAAAAAGCTTCCCCCTTGCCGGGCAAATGACACCACATCTCCAGGTACACTTTACCCTCGACATCCTCCGTCCGAAGCTTTGCCTCATAGATCAATCGAGCGTCCTCTATGTCAATGTCGCCTGTTTCAAAGAGTCGTACGGTTGTGGGCTCAGTTGCTGTTATCCGGAGCGAGGCGCTCCCCTCGCTGGCAATCTCCGTGTCGAGCTCGATGCCAGACCGGGTGATGACTTCATCCATGCTGTCAACCGGGTAGTGCTTCAGTTCGGTGACCTGAACCGGCTCTCTCGCGCAGCCAAACAGCAGGAGCCAGGCGGCACACGCTAGGTAGCGGATCGAATGTTCTCTGCGTAGCATGATTTCGCCTCCTCCATGTGAGTTCCAGAAGCCTGACCTCCGGGCCGAACCGTGGGGGCACCGGAAGGAGCCATCAGCTTGAGCGCCCAAGTCCCTTCTAGACCTCCATCCTAATAGCCCCGGGGACATGCTGCAACCAACTTGCCATGTGCCGAGATGCGTGCGAATGGCCCTGGCATCGTCCCGGGCTAGTGCGAGAGGATGACTCTTCGCGTCTGCGCTTGGTTATCGGCCCTAGACATCAGGAAATAAACCCCTGCCGCCTGATTGGGGTCAGCTGCCGAGGTATCCTAGGCTGCGCAGAGCCTCGATCACATCTGGCTCCATTTCGCGGATCTCATCTTCGTCTGATGGCTGATATCGCGGAGTGCTTTCGTGCCAATGTTCGATGAATGCCTCCAGTCGCTCAGCCTCGGCCGGCTCCACGTCAATCAGGTTGTGCAGTTCGCCCGGGTCGGTGAAAAGGTCATAGAGCTCACGTTCCCCGTCTGCCGATATAATGTACTTGAACCGCCCGTCTTGGGCGGCAATCTGCGGCTGAATCCGATGAAGCACAATGGGATTGTCTCGCTGCTGCGCGCGCCTACGTGTGGCGGCGTGCGGTCCGCCGCATTCGGTGATCACGACGCGCGGTTCCTCTGGGCAATCGGCAAGCTCCAGCAGATCGCGTGAGCCAAAACCCGGCCCGGGTTCCCGTCCTCCAAGTGCGGCGTTCAACACGGTCGCGTAGAGATCGGATAGTTGCACCGGTGTCGGAACCCGGGCGCGCTGATCTCGCCCAGGAACGTGGAGGATCAGTGATACATGGACGAGATCGTTGTATGTCAGGAAGCGATGGGACCACATCCCATGCGTGTCAAGGTATTCGCCGTGGTCGGAGGTGATGACTACGATGGTGTTCTCTAGGTGATCCCGCTCCTCAAGCATCCTGATCAGTTCGCTGATACGGTCGTCCAGGTAGCGCAGACTGGCCTCGTATTGGCGTTTTAATACCTCTCGGTCGGCAGGAACCAGGAACTCGGGGCCGTCCAGATTGAACCGCATGTCGAGTACTCCGTTGATCGGGCCGAATGCGCGCCGACGCAGTTCATATGAGCGAGCAACCTGTTCGTTGGTCATGAACATCCGCCGGTATTTCTTGGGGACCGCGTACGGTAGGTGGGCCTCCATATAGTTCACGAACAGGAAGAACGGTTCACCTCGGTTGCCATGGTTGTCAAGCCAGTCACTGATCAGCTGATTGGTTACCGCGCCGCCAAAATCGTGATCCCACCATGGCAGGAGGGGTGCGAGACCCCATCTTTCGCACAGGTCCTCCAGTGACGAGAAGCGAGTCAGACGCCCCAGATACCTGACGACGCGGGATACGTCGAATCCCTGGTCGAGGTTCGTGCCGGGTGCGATCAACGGGTTGTTGGAAAAGAGAGCGGTGTTGTACCCCGCCCCGCGAAGCACTTCGGCCACAGTCACGAACGACTCATCAAGCGCCGGATGTTGGTGATCGGCGCCATGCTGGCGCAGACTCAGGCCGGTGAACATCGAGGCATGGGAGGGAACTGTCCACATGCCGTTGGAGATGCAGCGATCGAACAGGATCGCCCGGGAACTCCAGCGCTTCAGAAACGGCGTGGTCTCTCGGCTGTATCCATACACGTTCATGCGGTCAGCACGGGCGGTATCCAGGACAATCCACAGCACATTGGGCCGCTGCGGATCTTGCGTCACCTGCTGCGCATGAGCCACACGGAAGCGGGCAGGTGCAATGAGGGGGGAACGGGTGAATGCCACCCCGGAGAGCACGATGATGGCCAGGCCGAGCCCCGACAGAACGTTCGCGTTCCGCCCAAAACGCACACGGCCGGCTTTCCTGAGAGCAGTC
>JAGMDA010000106.1 GCA_023128935.1 Candidatus Eiseniibacteriota bacterium
AGTCCGCAGCAGGGCATAGACTCCAACGGCGAGGGCAATCGTGGCGACCCAGACAGCGGCTGTGAGCAGCGGCATGCGCCGGAAGGCGAACTGGACCTCAGTTTGGGCAAAGAGGGATCCCACCGCGGCGACCAGCAGCGCCGCCAGCAGTGGTTCGGCGGGTGAAGCCTCTCGCCGCTGAACGAATCGCCACCGAACAATGGCGCAGAGGATCAGCAACGGGGAGAAGAGCAAAGTGTAGGTTACAGCCAGCTTGCCCAAGACGGGTCCGAGCAGCGGCATCAGCCATGTCTTGGACTCGAGATGGCGTGCAACAACAAGGAAAAGCGCAGCGCACTCCAGAACGGCCACCAGACTCGCCCCGATGATCGCAACCCTGACACCGCTCAGGATGGACAAACCGAGTGAGCGCAACGGATGAGGAGCCGTCAGGCGGCCCTGGATAGATCGCACGCTAGTCAAAATGACATTTCCTCCAATTCCCCACCCGGGCTATCGTCGGCAGGTGCTACGGGCATGCTATGGCTGGAATCCCAGCAATTGGAGTGTCTGACTTGTCTTAGCGTCGGCGCCGGCGTTTCTTGTGCTGTTCCGGCTGGAGGTAGCGACGCTGAGTTACAGCAGGCATCTACGGGTTCTGCAGCTTTACACTGCCAGTTTCACACTGCCAGCACCGCTACCTTACCAGACCAGCTTCAGGGTTTCTATGCCTCCCTTGTATCTCAGAGCTGCGAAATACATGTCCCTGTCTAGGTCTAGGACTATTGCGTGTTCGCCGGCTCCAGTGAACCCGTCTATGGGCGCTGACACCAACCGTCCCGTGGGATCATAAAGCACCAGCTGGGCGTAGCCCGCTGTTGGAATGGAAAACGGGATGGTGCCGGCTTCTGCCCTAAGGTGGAAACCACTGTCGGAAGCGAATTCCTCAACCCTAGCAGGCAGTTCATAATAGCAGACCACTCAGAGGTCTCTACAAGGCGGCGGTGAGACCCAGTCTAATCCCAGAAGGATGTCCCACCCACAGTTGCGGTCCAGATGTGGTTTCCATCACTATCAAACTTGGAGAGCATGATGCTGCGCGATCCCACGGCGATATCGCTATAGGTCGTTCCCGCAACCACGAACCCCATGTCAGTGGTCTGAGTGAGGGAATAACCCCAATCATTGTCAGTCCCGCCGACGACACGGCAAACTGGATCTGGGCTGATACAATGCTTGTATGGCCGATTAGGCCAAGCATTATCACTATTAGGACGCCTTTTGCCCAGTTGGTTTTCAACGCGCAAGGACCATCTTCCTGCTTGATCGGTACTCCCCCGCCCTTAACTCGTAGAAGTAGATTCCAGATGTCAGTGGCCTGTCCTTGTCATCACGGCCGTCCCACGAAAATGTGTAGTAGCCAGCAGGCTTGTTTTCATTGACCACTGTTCTAACTAGGGCTCCACTGACATCGTAGATCTTGAGGCTCACCCTGCATTGCCTTGGAAGCTGATAGCGAATGGAAGCACCCGTCAATGCGGGATTGGGGACACTCTGGCGCAACCCGAAGACCATCGGAATGCACTCTTCCTCGATATCCATTCCCCCAGGCAATACATGCATGGAGATTGGTATGCATACTAATGAGTCCGCTGAGCTGTTGCGGATTTCCACCGTTGCAGTGTAGACAGAATCAGCCGCGAGCATTCTCGCATCAAAGTGCAGCGCAACCGGCATCGTTTCCCCGGCATGTACCTCCCCGCATACAGGCTCGAGGGGGAGCCAGCCGACAACCTCATTCCCGGTATCTGTGAGATATATCCTGCTGTCGTATTGGTGAGCAAGCCATATATAGGCCGGGTACCGACTGTCATAGCAACTCGCCACACACTTGTCTTCACCCGAGAGATGACTGCCGGGTGTTCTGAACCCCTCGACGATGTTTCCCGTATGCGGGTCGATCGAGTACAGGTTGTCCCACCACACCCCGGAACAGATGTATAGTGAATCCAGATACGGATTATACGACATCCCGCGCATCCCGCCAGCAGGCGCAAGCCAGGATTCTATAGTATTCCACAAGGAATCGCATTCATAGATCGTTGATGCCTGGTAGTTTCCATTGCTATGCCACGGGTGATTACCAACCCAGGCAAATCCAGCCACGCCCACGTGGATCGTGTCAACCGGCACGTATCCTTGGGATACATCTACCTTGTAGATACAGCCGCTGAAGTACTCTGCCTGATAGAGATAGCCATCGTGCCACAGTAACCCCCGCACATAGATATTGGCTCCAGTCCCAAGTGCAGGGTAGATGTCGAGTACATTGAAGGCGCTATCCAGCTTCACAACCTGATCATCCGTATTGGATTGCCAGAAATGCGTGCCGTCCCATGCAAATCCCGTTGGCGAGCCAACGCAGGGATGCCATTCAATGACCGATCCCGGGGTTCCGCCACCACTTCCATCAGTAGCTCTTATTCTGAATTCCAGCGGTCCGTTGCCGTCATTGGTGATATAGAGGACTGTGTCGAGGACGGAGTCCTTGAAAACCGTGACGTCGAAATATTCCGGAGCAACCCCTATCTCAGGGTGCAACAGAGAGACATCGACCACGGTTGTTTCCCCAGCGAGGACGACCACGCCGGTCGTATCGAAATCATTGTAGCCGAAGGCTGCAACGTGCATGGAGTACGTATCGGGGGCCAGCTCAGAAATCGAGTAGTATCCGGCCGCATTAGTGGTGTCAGAGTAGCTGAATCCATTCTCCACGGTGACAATCGCATTTGCAATGGGACCCCTGCGGGCTTCAGTAATCACGCCCTCTATGGCTCCTCCCAGCACAACGAATGCTCCGTCGTCCGTGAATGCTTCGGGAGTGCCATCGTTGAACACGAAGTCCGTAAAGTGTAAGGGGCTTATGCCACCTGCGACACTGTCGGACAGGACAGCGAAGCGCAGGTTTATCAGTGTGCCGTTTGCCGCAAGCGTGTCGGTACCCGACATCATCACAGAAAAAGTACCACCAACCACATTGTATTCCCAGGACCAGTCAGTACCGGCGAGGAGGGTGCCGGTAGCATCGAGATCAATACCGGCTAGAATCAAGGGATTGAAAGTCAAGGCGAATTCAGCGGATCCGATGCCATAGTGTGTGATCTCTTCCGTATTCACAGGGATAGTAACGATATCGCCTATTCCTCCGTATGTCGTGTCGGGAATCGAGACATATACGACAGGAGTAAATGCTCCCAATGAGTCCGTCTTGATGAGGTATACATGATCGCCTGCATATGATGTGTATCCGGTATACCCTGCAACGATGAAACCATCATCGGAGGATGTGGTCTGGCGGACCGAGAAGGCCTTGTCTTTAATTCCACTACGGCCACAGATCGTCGTCCAGACGACGGATCCCAGAGCGTCGGTTTTTGCGAGCAAGACATCACCGGGGGCCTCATGCCCATTCGTGAATCCGGTGAAGATGTAGCCTCCATCTGTTGTCTGTTGGATCTCTAGAGCCTCGTCGGTATTGCTGCCGAAATTATGGGTTCTGGTCCAGAGGATATTCCCGAGGGAGTCGGTTCTAACAAGATAAGCCGAACAGGCACCCATGAAGACGACCCTGAGTCCCGCAGCGATGTATCCTCCATCGCTGGTCTGGCAGACCGAACGCCCGATTTCGGCCGAGCTGCCGGAGCCCGAGATGGTGGTCCAAAGCGTATCACCAACGGCATCGGTCTTAACGAGATAGAGCTGCTGGTCTACGTTGTTGATGACGACTTCTCCAGCCGCAATGTAACCGCCATCGGGCGTTTGCTGGACACAATAGGCTTCGGCGTAGTAGCCGCAGTTGTAGGACCGTGACCAGACAACGTTGCCGAGTGGATCGGTCTTGATCAGGCCGAAGGTGTTGTAACGCCCCGCGAGGATATAGCCGCCGTCAGCGGTCTGCTTGACCGAGTTGCCCCATTCCTGCGAGCCAGAGTCGTAGGCCTTGGTCCAAAGTGTATCGCCCAGGGCGTCTGTCCTAATGAGCCAGAAATTCCAACCGTATCCGCCGAAGGACTGTGTGCCCCCAATGGCGACGTAGCCGCCATCAGTAGTTGGGTCGACCTCCTTGGCATAATCGCGATCGCTTCCACCATAGGTTTTTGTCCAAAGGACATTGCCAAGAGAGTCGGTTTCTACGAGGTAGAAGTCCCGGTCACCGGCCGTGTGAGCAGTCGTATATCCGGCGATGATGTAACCGCCGTTCAGCGTCGGCCGGACCGATCTGCCCTCATTGCTGCCACTACCGTTGTCGTAGTTTCGCTCAAAGGTCATCTGAGCGGAGGCGCCGGGGGAGATGCCGATGGCAATCAGAATTCCGATTCCGGCCAGTAGCGTCAATGCGTTTCGGCTGTGCATCTGAACTCCCTTCTCTTTCCACCAGCCTGGGGCGGTCTGTCCTGGCCCAGGACTGCTGCACTAATGCCCAATTGTGATCATATCTTCCAGTATTGGGTGTTCTGGTGATTGACCAGGTGCTGGACAGGCGATTGTAACATAGCTGCGTCTACAGGTGAAGAATCTGCGTGCCGGCGCACCAGCCTGGCCAATCCCATCTGCTCCCCTATGCGCAGTGGCGCATACATCCGAGACCTACCGCGGCGGGAGTCAACAAGAGGTATCGCTCATCTATGGCGTTCATTTCTATATGCGGCAGTATCAGCATCATCGCGGGCGTAGGCTTCGTGCCACCCTTTGGGAACCGGCATCTCCTTGTATAATTGCCCGCGTCGGGCCTCGAGCAGGCGGCGGGGACATTCCATGAAATCCGCAGCGCAAATCACCCGATGGCCCGTTTCGTCAGTGTCGTGGTCAACAACGGTATCGTCATGCTCGAGCACATCAACCACTACCGCCGCCATGGCGTGACGCGTCATGCGGCGATGCTGCAGGGCGGCCGCGAGCGCTTGCAGCCGATCCTGGTGACGGCCGTCACCACATTGGTGGGCCTGGTGTCGATCGTGGTGCAGAAGCCGGCTTTCGAAGGGGTGTACTACTACTCGTTCGCCCTCGTCCTGATGGGCGGGCTAGCGTGCTTCTTCTACGAAACGCTCGAGTTGCCCTTTAAGATAGCCGTCGTCGGGGGCTAGCTCGAGGGCTCGCGTTTCAACCGCGATGGCCTTCTCCGCCTCTCCCATCCGGAAGTAGACCTCAGCGAGCGTGTCTAAGATGTTGCTGTTCTCGGGCTCCAGCTCCACGGCGCGCTGGGCCGCTTCGAGGGCCTGCGTGAGGTAGATGTCATGGATGGCGGTGAACCAGGCCAGCGCGTTGAGCATCCCCGCATCACGAACCTCGTCGCGTAAGGCCCTGACCAGAACCTCGCCGACGCGTTGTCGCTCTCTGCGGGCCCCCAGCGAATCCCCTTGAGATTCCTTCCACTTGGCGAAGCGCATGTGTGCCTGCGCCAGGCCCTGGGCTTCGTACAATTTATAGAGCCGCCTGAGCTCGGCAATGGGCTCGCTGTGGTCCTCGACCCGGATGTCCATATAGCGGAAGGCGTACTCCGGGTAGTCGGGATGCGCGCGGCCAATCAGAATCGCTGCTGATTGCTGACCCCGCTTATCGCCGCCGGCAGCTTGCGCAGCTTCCAGGGCTGCGATCAATCGGTGCGCGAGTTCTTGCCCGGTGGCCTCCTCATAGGCGCCGACCATGCCGGCGACCACCTCCTCGCTCGCCAGGATGTTGCCCTGGCAGGTGAATGTGATCCCAGCTGAGTCGCCTGCCCAGGCGAGGCAACTGGAACCGGTCCAGTTGGCCACTCCGCCCTGAGCATCTACGATTCCCACCTGACGATTGTCGCGGCCAGGGTCGTGGGCGAGGAGCCAGTCCAATGTCTCCTGCGCAGAGAGGCCTGTTTCCATGAGACGCAGCCCGGTGGGTCCGAACGATTCATTGGATTGCGCCTGGGTGGCGACTGCCCCAACGCCTCCCTTGACCCACGCCACACGCGGTCCCACGCCGAAGACGCACGACTGTACGGCTACGCCCACCTCACCGGTGAGTGAGTCGTGGGCGGTGATGGAAAAGGTGCCGCATGGCTCCACGGTTTTGGCTGGCAGCGTGACCGGAATTGATGCCATGGTGCCAGACCGAGGCGCGGCTTCGGCAGGAGATGCAACCGTAATCGATACCGCCATCGCGAGCAGCAGGGCAACGATCCTGATCCGGCTACCCGACTTCACCTGGCGTCGCCTCGCATTGCCTTGGAGTCTTCCCTTCATATTGCACCCCCCTTGGAATGAGCAAGCATACCGCTTGAGCTGCGCGCAGCCAAACAGTAGGAGCCAGATCTCAATCTGATGGCCGCGGGGACATGCGGCAACCAACTTGCCATGTGCCGAGCTGCCTGCGAATGGGCTGGCAGCGTCCTAGGCTATCGTAGTACAACAAGACGCTGGCCAGCGCGGTATCCGGTTGTCTCAATCCTCAGGAAGTACACACCGATAGGGACTCGGCCATCAGCGCCTTGAGTCAAGTCCCACACTACGTCATGGTGTCCTGCCACAAGCGTCTGATCCAGAAGCGCCTCTACCAAGCGCCCGCACGCATCGACCACCCAAAGCTTGGTTCTGCCAGGCTGAGCTAAGCTAAACCTGATCGTCGTCAGCGATCCTACGGGATTAGGTGCAACCAAAGAGAATCTGGAGATCGCCGCTGCAGACGCCCCGACACCGGAACTGGTCGAGCCCCCTGTACCCAGGAGCACCGCGACGTCGTCCGAGAGATAGTTTCCTACTGCGAGGTCAGGGACCTCATCGCTGTTCAGATCCCCGATCGCGACGGAGATAGGACGATCGCCCGCCCTGAAGTCCAACCGCGCAGGCCAGAAGAGGATTTCGGCCCACGCGGGGTTCCCGAGCATCCCGATGGCAAGTATCAGGGCTGTGAGAATTAGCACCACACCACGTATGCGGCGACTTAGGGATTGGGGTAGATGAAAGCGCATTTAAGAACCTCCTTGGATGCTAGGTTCTTCGACGTGTTTGAAATGCTAGATGGTGCCCCACTTTGTAGCTACTGACGGCCGGTCCACAGGAACGAAAGTACCATAGCGCATTAATTGGATGCCGGCAAGCAGGGTAGCGGATCAGGTTGATCTTGTTCTGCCGGCTGATCAGTCTGCCCCGCGAGCGCGTGCAGTAGAGTCTGCTCCCGCGATGCGCCGGGCACTCGGAGGCCTACGGATGTGCGCGCTGAGTACCGGCTGCGCACATCCATCAAGGAACGCTACCGATGTCCTATTGGGGTTAGAGGGAGGCTTTCACATCGGGGCTTGCGCTCGGGTCGATCATGCGCCCCATGAACAGGATCGAGCCGGTTACCCGGTCGCGGATAAGGAAGATGAACGGGTGATCGGCGACAAAGACTGCCGGAGCGGAAGTCCCGGCCACACCGCCCGCTGTCGCCGCGGCCGCCTCGGTGCCTTCCTCATTCACCAGCACGAACGCCTCGTGAACCAGGAAGCTGAGGTAGAGCTCCTCCATGGTGGCCATACCCGAGAGGTCGGCAGCCAAAGGGTTGAACGCCGAGGGCATGCCCATGGCGCTCATGTGGTCGACGAGGTTGAACTTCGATGAGAAGGTGAACCGGGGCAGCTTCACGTCCACTTCTTGTTCGTGAAGTGCATCGATCCAGGATGTGAGTTTCTGCAGGGTAAGCTCGGCTTCCAAGGCGCACAGGCCGTCGACCTGCTCCGGGAGCAAGATGACCATGCTGAGATCCTGGCCGACATAGGGCAGTTCCAGGATCGACATGCTGGGCACCGTGCATAGCGGGAAGCGCTCGGTCTGCTGCATCATCGCTACGTCGACCGACGCATCCGGAGTAGTCCAGAATGGCTCGATCTCGGTGCGCTTGCGATCAAAGCAGCTGACCCAATCGCCCTTGAAGTAGATGGCATTGGCCAGAACGAGCCGCGTCAGCGGATCGAGCAGTCCGGGTGCTAGGATATCGGGGATCCTGCCGGCCGTCTTTTCACTGACCCACTGGTTGATCCTCAGGCGCGCGGCCTCGGGATTGGCCGAGAAGTCGAGTTGCTCGAGTTCGGCGCCGTAGTCACTGCGGGTGATCTCGAGGAACGGCTCGAGCCAGGGATAGCCGGTGCATCCCCACAGCCGGTTGGCGATCTTGAGCTGGTAGAGGTCGTAGCCGATGCCCGTGTCGAGGCTCTGCTGCAGCGCGCCGAAGATCGGATGCAGTTGCTCCTGGTCGAACGGGAAGTGGAGGACCTGAGCGATCTCCTCTTCCGTCTGCGTTCGCGCCCCGGCCCAGATCATGGCTAGGGCTGTCGAGATGCTGAACGGGGAGAAGAACATATTGCCATTCTGGGAGCTCAGTTCGTCGTAGAGCTTGAGCGCAAACTCGTTGTTGCCCTCGACCAGCAGGACCACATCGTCCTGGAACTCCTCCGGAATCTGACGCACGGTGCGGATGTCGGGGTCGGGGTTGGTGGTCTTGTCATCGGAGCAGCCCAGCAGTAGGGCCGATACGAACAGCATCACTAGAGCCGTCTGTGGCATACGCATGGCGCACCTCCCGAGAACTCAGTTAAACGCCTTCTCTCGTTTGTCTCCACCAGCTGACAACAGTCAGCGGCACCACCGTAGAGCTGATACCTTCGCC
>JAGMDA010000107.1 GCA_023128935.1 Candidatus Eiseniibacteriota bacterium
AACACCGCGGCAGCGCTAGAACGCGCGCCTCTGGCGGCAAGAGGAACGAAACAGTACCCGGGGAGTGATTAGATGGAGAAGGGCGCCACCCGGCCGGGGGCAGTCGTCGACCACTGGGATGGAATGGATGCTCCAGCGCTGAGGGCTTTTCTACGCACGGCGGCGAAGCTCTGGCTTGCTCATGACGGGCTCTGGTTCCAAGCGGTGGAGAAGCGGCATGGTATGGATGCGGCCATGGATGCGGACCGGGACGCGTGGTACCGATTCTCGCCGGCTGAGGCACGTCGCATCATGGAGCATCTGGGCATAGAGCCTGGCGGCGGGCTCCATGCGCTGGAAGAAGCGCTCCGCTACCGGCTCTACAGCCATCTGAATGAACAAGAAGCGCAATGGCTGGCCCCCGGGCACTTGGTCTTTCGGATGAAGACCTGCCGAGTGCAGGCGGCGCGGGAGCGCAGAGGGCTTCCTGACTTTCCATGCCAGAGAGTCGGTATCGTGGAGTATGCGAGGTTCGCCGAGACCATCGATCCGAGGATCCGAGCGCGTTGCATCCATTGCCCTCCTGATCCGCGCACGGACAAGGCCGTATGTGCCTGGGAGTTCACACTCAAGGAAGAGAAGTAGAGTGATTGCACCGCGCCTACCAAGTGAGCGCTGCTGGATAGGTTGTGATGTCGGTTCCACCGCCGTCAAGGCGGTGGGGTTAGACGCCGGCAACCTCCGGATACTCACCAGCGACTACCTGCGGCATGGAACCCGCCAGGCAGAGGGGACGCTGCAGCTTCTGAAACAGATCGAGTTGCGTTGTCCAGGACTGCTGGGTCGCTCGACTGTTTTCTTCACGGGCAGTGGTGGCAGACCACTGGCCGAGCGCGCCGGTTGCCGTTTCACGCAGGAGGTCAATGCCGTGGCCCTGGCGACCGAACGGCTCTATCCCCAAGCTGGCAGCATTGTCGACCTCGGGGGGCAGGATGCCAAGATCATCATCTGGATGGGGAACCCCGGCAACGGATCGCGCCGGAAGTTCTTCAGTATGAATGACAAGTGTGCCGGCGGGACCGGATCTGTGATCGATCGGATCGTAAGCAAGCTGGGACTTTCTTCTGACGACCTTTCCAATTTGCGCACCGATGGGCTGCCGATCCATCCAGTGGCCGCCCGGTGTGGCGTATTTGCCGAGACCGACATCAACAGCCTGCAGAAGCAGGGGATTCCAAGGGAGGAGCTGCTGGGTTCCCTGTTTGAGGCCATTGTCCAGCAAAACCTCAGCGTGCTAACGCGGGGCGCGACCTTGCTCCCACCGGTCCTATTGCTGGGGGGACCGCATGCCTTCCTGCCTGGTCTCGTGGATGCCTGGCGCCGTGCCCTGACCTCCCTCTGGAGGGAGAGGGGTATCTTGCCCCCCGCCGGTGTCGCGCCCCCGCAACACGTACAAGTCCCGGAGAACGCCTGTTACTTCGCGGCTATAGGCGCAGTCCTCTATGGGATCATGGATGGCGAGCAACAGGAGAGAGCATACCCATCAGGCGATGAGGTGCTTGCTCTCCTTGAGAGCAGTCTCAAGAGCGTCGCAGCCAAGGCAGGTGAGCCGGGTCTCCTGGACTCACCCAGGCAGCGGGAGGAGGTCCGCACATTGGCTAGGCAGGCCAAGCCTGTCGGCTTTCCGGCCGCTGGGAGTGGGACGCGGCGCAAGACCGCGAAGGCGCCCGCGCGCAGGAGAGGGGACCTGGGTTCCCTCGAGAATATGGACGTCGTCATCGGTTTGGATGCCGGTTCTACCTCCACGAAGGCTGTCATTCTGGATCTTGAGGGAGAGGTGCTGGCCAAGGCCTATCGCCTTTCAAAGGGAGACCCGCTTGCGGATGCCCGCATCGTTCTCTCCGATCTGGAGGACCAAGCCTTGGGGGATGGGTGGCGCCTACGAGTACGCGGTCTGGGTGTAACCGGCTATGCGAAGGATATGCTCGGAGAGTTCCTGGGTGCGGACCTCGTGCTCGTGGAAACAGTGGCCCATGCCCGCAGCGGCCTGCGGATCGATCCCCACGTGCAGGTCATCGTTGATGTGGGTGGGCAGGACATCAAGGTCCTCGTCCTGCGTGACGGACGCGTCCGCGATTTTCGCCTGAATAGCCAGTGCTCAGCCGGCAATGGGTTCTTCTTGCAGAATACGGCACAGCGATTTGGGATTCCATTGGAGGAATTTGCCGATCACGCTTTCCGCGCTCAGCGCTGCCCGCGCTTTCATGTCGGCTGCGCGGTTTTCCTCGAGTCCGATATCGTGAACTTCCAGCAGATCGGGTGGCAGCCCGAGGAGATCCTGGCCGGGCTCGTGCGCGTTCTACCGCGGAATATCTGGCTCTACGTTGTGGGCGAGCCGAATCTGGAACGTCTGGGCCGCCGCTACATTCTTCAGGGCGGAACCCAGCGCAACGAAGCGGCAGTCAAGGCGCAGGTGGACTTTATCCGTAAGCGCGTTTCCGCTGCAGAAATCTTAGTTCACCCGCACGCCGGCGAGTCGGGAGCGATTGGAGTGGGGTTGGAGTTGCTGGAGCGCAGTATCGAGAAGCCCAGCGCATTTCTAGGATTCCAGGACCTGCGCGCTTTGCGCGTTCAGTCGCGGCAGGACGAGTCAACTCGCTGCCGGCTCTGCCCCAACCAATGTATGCGTACGATTCTTGAAGCATGCCTCCCCTCCGGGGAGATCCGACGATACATCGTGGCTTCCTGTGAGGCCGGGCGCGCTGCTCCTGGGCAGAAGCCGGTGAGGGCCGCCGCGTCTCATTCCTCAGCGCCGGACTTCTCGGCGCGCGCGGGCCGGGAGGCTTTCGACCGCAGGGAGCGCGTTGCAGTGGGGCATGCGATGACGCAGCGCGGGATTGACTGGTTGCGCTGGGTCCCGGACATGCTGGGGACGGCGGCAGCGCGCAAGCGGCGCGCGCATGTGCGCATTGGCTTTCCCCGGGCACTCAATCTGTATCAAGCGGCCCCGTTCTTCATGGCCTACCTCCAGGGGCTTGGGGTCTCGGCCTCCCAGATACAGGTCTCGGGAGTTACCACCGAGCGGCTCTTCCGCCGGGGGATCCGCCGGGGGGCGATCGACAACTGCTATCCCTCAAAGCTGGCCCTCGCCCATGTGCATGATCTCTTGGAGAGGGATGAACCGCCTGACTGGATTTTCTTTCCCATCCTGATCAATCTGCCTCAGGAAATCGACGGTGCGATCGATGCGGCCGGCTGCCCGAGTTCGCAGGCGGCGCCGGAAGTCGTCAAGGCTGCCCTGACGCGCGAGGGGGACCGGTTTGCCGCCCGCGGCGTGCGTTATCTGAACCCGGTTTTAAACCTGGCTGAGCCCGCACTCTTGGAGCGTCAGATGCTGGAGTTCTGGGGAGCGCTGCTGGGTGTGACACGGGGGGAGAACCGCCGGGCGATCCAAGCGGCAGGCGAAGTCTGTAAGAGAGACATAGAGGTTCGGTTGCGTGCGCCGGCGCTCAAGGAAATCCAGAGGCTGGAAAGAGATAGGCGCGCGGGGATCGTTGTGCTGGGCCGGCCCTACCATGACGACCCCGGACTGAACCACCATATCTTCCAGGATCTCAACCGGCTTGGCTATGCGATCTTCTCCATCGCATCCCTGCCGCGGGATCGGAGGTTCCTGGGGTTACTCTTCAGTGAGGATATTGCTCTTGGTCGCATCCGCAGCCCCTTTGACATCTCTGATGTCTGGAGGCATAGTTTCAGCGCGAACTCAAATGCCAAGCTGTGGGCTGCAAAGGTTGTGGCTCGTCACCCAAACCTGATTGCGCTGGATATCAGCAGTTTCCGATGTGGTCACGACGCACCCATCTACGCTACTGTAGAAGCGATCCTGGAGGCGTCGCGCACACCATACTTCGCATTTCACGAGATCGATGAGAACCGCCCTAGCGGGGCCATCCGTCTGCGAGTGGAAACAATCGACTACTTCCTCAGGGAGTATGAAATACGGCGCCTTGGGCGTGACGGTCGACGTACGGAACACCTGGAGCAGGAGCATCTGCAAGACCTCCTAGACCATGTACCGGTATGAGATAGTGGGAAGTCGCGATGAAGGAATCCGGCGACAGCTCAAATGTTCCCCCTGGCGGGCAGGATGTGACGGCCCAGGATGTCGTGGTCTCCTCGCTGCCAGCGCAGGATCCCGGCCAGTCAGAGCCGGAAGCGCACTACCGCCTGTCGCAGCCACCGCCTCTGACGGATTGGGAGCGCCGGCAAGTCACCATCCTGTTCGGCGGTCTGACTGTAGCCCATGAGCGCCTGATAGAGGGGGCCTGGGAGGGGCTTGGATTCCACCCGAAGGCCCTGCCGGTGCCTGACAACGAGGCGCTTGCGATCGGGCGCGAATATTGCAACCGGGGCATGTGCAACCCTACATATTACACAGTAGGAAATCTCCTGAAGTACCTCTTCAAACTTCGGAAGGCAGGTGTGCCGCACATCGAGGAGCGGTTTGTATACCTGACCGCGGGTTCTTGCGGACCGTGCCGCTTCGGCACCTATGAGGCCGAGTACCGGCGCGCACTCAAGCAGGCCGGATTTTCACGCTTTCGCATCGTGCTCGTTCAGCAAGCGCGGGGCTTGGCGCAGTCGACAGAGGATAGCGGGCTAAAGATCGATCGCGGTTTCATCCTGGCCCTTGTACGGGGACTCATGGTGGGAGATCTGCTTAATGAACTGGGATATGCGCTCAGGCCCTACGAGGTCGTCAAGGGTTCGGTTGACGATGTACTCGAGCAGGGCCGGCGCTGGCTCTATTGGGCGCTGCGGGATCGGGAGAGCCCGGTCCCCGTGCTCCGGCGGATCCGCAAGCGGATAGATAAGCTTGCGATCGACTACTCGCGCGTCAAGCCCAGGGTCAAGATCACCGGAGAGTTCTGGGCGCAGACTACGGAGGGAGACGGCAACTACCGCATGGCCCGCTGGCTGGAGGAGGAGGGGGCTGAGGTAATGGTAGAGCCGGTGGGTACCTGGATCGACTATCTCTTGTGGAAGCGCATGCAGTGGGTTCGCGATCGCAAGGGCCTGCCGACGGCAGCGGCACGGGAGATGCCAGGACTGGCTGAAGTGAGGCTGCGCGTGGGACAGATCATCTTCGATTCCGTGTACAACACCTATCGAGCCGCCCTTGGTTTTCGCACCGAACCCCTAGCTTCGATGGACGTGCTCGGCCGCTACGCGGACAGGTACTTCAACACTCGTGTTGGTGGTGGTGAAGGGCACATGGAAGTGGCCAAGACGATCTTCTCGGTGCGCCGGCGCAAGGCGCACATGGTCATTTCAATCAAGCCCTTCGGGTGCATGCCCAGCACACAGAGCGACGGTGTGCAGGTCAAGGTTATGGAAGACTACCCAGACGCGCTGTTTGTTTCTGTTGAGACCTCGGGTGACAGTGAAGTGAATGCCAAGAGCCGGGTTCAGATGGTGCTTTTCGAGGCCCAGGCGCGCGCCCGCGAGGAATTCCGGCGCACCGCCGAGCGGTTCCAATTGGAGGGATTTCCCAAGACACAAGTGGACGAAGCGAAGCTGGAGATGCCGTTACCGATGACACCGCTGCCACGGCGCGAGATTGGAACAGCTGCCAACTACCTGTGGTGGCTGCAGCGGCCAGCGGCGCTGCGCTCGCTCCCGGTTCCCACCGAAGCCCTTACCGAGCTGCTAAGAAAGTACCGCCGACGGTAGCGCTGTTCTATTTCCGCCCGGACCTAGCCGTAACCGTGATGCGGGACCTAGGACGCTTTGGTGATGAGGTCTTGTACGAGACTGAGGACCCGTGCTGTCACCTGATCTAGGGAACCATCCACGTGCGCCCCTGAGGCCAAGCGGTGTCCTCCACCGCCCAGCTTCTCGGTGACCTCATCGAGCGGGAAGCGTCCCTTAGAACGCAGACTGACCTTGAAGCGGTCAGGGCCGCGCTCCTTGAAGGTAATGGCGATCTCGACCCCCTCCATTTCCAGGAGCTGGGTGATGAGGTCTCGCATGTCATCGGCTGTGGCGCGCGTGCGCTGAATGAGATCGCTGTCGATGGCCGACCATGCCACACGCCCGCCATCTTCCAGGTGGAATTGCTCCAGCAGATCTCGGGTGAGTTCGATCTTCGCGGGGGATTTGGAGGCAAAGATGTGCCGGTAGATCTCATCGGTATCCGCGCCCATCTCGACCAGTTCGGCAGCGACGCGCAGGGTTTCTGGGCGGCGCCTGAGGTACTTGAAGGAATTTGTGTCATAGGTGATGGCCACATACAGGCAGGTGGCGGCTACCGGGCTCATGGGCTTGCGCAGCAGCTTGGCGATCAGATGCCGGCAGAGTTCCCCCGTGGAGGAAACGTTGGGATCACAGTAGATGCCCTCGCGTGGGGTGCTCTTGAATGGATGGTGGTCCAGGAAGAGCGTGCGGATCCCCGCCTGTTGCAACGCGTCGCCCAGTGCGCCGAGCATGTAGTGCTCATGTGTATCGAGGACGAGGATCAGATCCTGGCTTGCCAGGAGCCTCTCCCGGTCTTGTTCGCCGAGCACGGTCCAGTCGAGGACGTCCCGCGAGCCCGGGAGAAAGCGGAAGCGAGCCGGGATTTCCCCCGGGGTCACGAGCGAGATGGCCTGCTCCTGCGTTGCGAGCGCATCTCTCATGGCGAGCAGGCATCCGATTCCGTCCCCGTCTGGGTTGTGGTGAGTTGTGATCAGGATCCTGCGGGCATCCAGCAGCTGTTGGGCAAGTTGATCGAGCCATTCCACCAGTTTTTCCTCCCTAGCGCAGAAGCTTTCGGATGACCGGCGCGCTGTTGACGGCGCTCTGGAGGCCCGGTTGAGAAAATACGGGCTACCCCGCATTTCTCACCAGCCGTCTGCTGCTCGCCGCCGAGAAACAGAGGCGAACCACGCAGGTTAGACCTGCAGATATCAGATGTCAACTGTGGTGGCGCTACCGGATGAGCAGCATGCCCTGGCGGGATGCCCAGCCGGAGCCGGTGACCGATAGAACGTAGAAGCCACCCGGGAGTGTGCGTCCGTCTGATCCTCGCCCGTCCCATGTCAGGACTGGGGATGAGGTCGAAGCAGGAAAGGAGCTGACAGCCAGGCACCGGCCCAGGGCGTCGAAAACCTGAAGCCTAAGGGGTTCGGGGCCCGCGTCGCTCAGTCGCGCTTGAACCGGCGGCCGGGTGGGGGAGGGGATTAGAAGCCGGGGCCCGAGCTGGATTGCTGGAGAATCGTGCGGATCCGGCAGGTGCACAAGGCCCCAGACGTAAGCGTGCGGGTCTCCTAGATCGGTTGGGAGAGACGACCACTCTAGTAGGCGGCGAAGCTCAGGGATGCTCCAACGGAAGTCAAAGAAACCTCCCTCGGGGGCAGCATCCAGCAAGAGTGCTGCGGCGCCGGCAACAAGTGGGCAGGCCGCGGAAGTACCAAGAAAAGGGGATTGGCTGACCGTCGTCACCCTATCAAGGCCGCAGAGTTCGGGCTTTGCCACACCCGCCAGCGTTGGTCCTCTGGAGCTGAATTCCTCCACAAGGCGAGTGTCATGCGCGATCCGGTACGCTCCCACAGACAGAACGCGATCGGAATCGGCCGGCAGGACGAGACTGCCGTTGGGTGTGCCATGTTCGGCAAGGTTGCCGTTGATGCGGAAAAGGCGCAACTGAGCCGGCTCTGTGCCCTTGTCCCTGTGGATGAAGATCTCCACGGTGCTGCCATTGCTGATCGTTGTACAAGATGGGATCTCGCGATAGGCATAGCTCTCAGAGGTGTAAGCATCTTCACTTGAGGCGACGAGCCGGCCGTTCTCGCGGATCTCTATCTGGAAGGACAGATCAGGGGAGTAAGGCCAGCGATCCCAGGTCAGTACTAGTGTGAATGCGGTGCCCTTCGCGACGGATTCCTC
>JAGMDA010000108.1 GCA_023128935.1 Candidatus Eiseniibacteriota bacterium
GGATGGTGGGGAAGTCCCCGGTGCCCTCCGGATTGACGACATAGGTGGCCCCAAAGACCGGGCAGGCGGCAAGGAGGAGCAGGAATACAGACGTAAGCACGTACCGCATCGGGAACCCCTTGAGAACACTGACATTCGCACTAGACACGGACTACCATGGGATAGTATCAGATAGGCAAGATTGTGTCGATGGGGGACAGCAGCTGCCACCCTTGTCACGGGTGGGATGCAATAGCGGGGGACGTGATGGCGGAGATTACAATCCGAAGGCGCGGGGAGTTGGTACGGGGCGTCTTTGGGATCCTGCAACGCTTTCCGGATGGTCTCCAGGCAAAGGATGTGCTCGCCCAGCTTGAAAAGGAGGTTCCACCAACCCCGTTTGAGGCCTCCGAGTATCCATCGCGTCCCAATGTACGTCGCTACGAGAAGACCGTCCGATTCTCCACCATCCCATTCGTGAAGGCGGGGTGGTTGCTGAAGAGCAAGGGTCTCTGGTCCTTGTCCGAGGAGGGCCTCGCAGCCTTCGATAGACTCCAGGATGCTGAGGACTTCCTGAGAGAGGCCGTACGACTCTACCGGGCATGGAAACTCGACCAGGCTCCAACCACTGAGGACCCTGAAGACGATCCGCCTGCCTCGACTACGTTGGAGGAAGCAGAAGAGAGTGCCTGGACGGAGGTCGAAGAGCACCTCTTCAACATGAACCCCTTGGACTTCCAAGATCTGGTCGCAGGTCTGCTGCAGGCCATGGACTACCACATCGCTTGGGTGGCGCCGCCTGGGCCTGATCGCGGCATAGACATCATCGCGCATCGCGATCCACTCGGTTTCGAAGGACCCCGCCTGAAGGTCCAAGTGAAGAGACGCGCGGACAAGATCCCCGTTGAAGCTGTCCGGTCATTCATGGCGACTCTCGGGGATGGCGACATTGGCCTGTTTGTCGCTGCAGGAGGCTTCACGAAGGGCGCCGAAACCGAAGCCCGAACTCAGGAACGGCGTCAATTAACCCTCCTGGATCTCAAGAAGTTCTTCGACCTGTGGGTCGAACACTATGCCGCCATACCCGAGGACAAGAGGGGACTCATGCCACTGAGACCTGTCCAATTCCTCGTATCACATGACTAGGGATGACCAAACCTGGCTCGAGATCATCTAGTTGCCTGCGAGGCCCTTGAACCTGGAGGGTTAACAACGTGCCCCGACAGAATTGGATTCGCAAGGCGCGGATTGAGCTCGGCCTCACTCAGGGAGATCTCGCAGCGAAGATCGGTGTCTCACAGGCGATCGTCTAGCAGCTTGAGACTGGGAAGCGTAAACCACTTCCTGAACTCCGGGACTAACCACGGACACGCTTCAATCGTCACACCGCAGCGTTATGCCCGCTTGACGGACGAGGTTGTCTTGAGGGATTCTTCCAAGGTCTACTCGGTAGAAAATGGTAGACGCCGTTCCGTAATTCCTTACGCCCTCGTAGCTCAGGTGGATAGAGCGACGGTTTCCTAAACCATTAGGCGCACAATGAGCCCAGTCGCCGAAGTGTTGGTGCCGCAATGCAATACCAAACCACTCAATAACATGGCGCTGGATTTCGTTTCCTGTCCTTTCCGGTGCCTTCCCCCCTGTTCCTGTTGGATGGTGTGACAAAAGTGTTACAGGCCGTGCGTCTGTCTGGTGGGCGTGGGGATGTTTGGCGATGCGCTGGTCCCCAGCTGCCTGGTAGTAGCTAACCGCTACATCTGTCCGGATACCAGTCTGGAACATGCCCCACTCGCGTGGGGGAACCATCGCCTCAACCCGAGATTGTCAAGGACTTTGCACTTCGTTCGAATTTGTTGACCCTACGGGTGACACTATAGTGCCCCCTTATTCGGCAGGCATGAAGATGCGAACTATTAGGGTGGCTAGCACCAAGGCAACCATGGCGGCGCTTACCAACAGCTGGCCTTTGGCGATTCGCATGCTGTCTGCGTGCCGGGTCGCCTCGATCTCGTAGTCTGACAGAGTGGTCAGAGCCTTTGGGGTGATCGTAATGTCATTAGGCAACATGCCGTCCGAGAACTTGATCTCGCCGGACGCCCTCAAGGATTCCAGGGACGTCATGAGGGAGCCGACCAGCTTGTCGTTCTGTAGGGAAGATTCCGCCTCTGGCCCGTAGAGGCTGCTGAGGAGGTCAATGAAATGGACCTGGTTGTGCGTCCACGACCCGGTGAGATCAGCCAATTGGTTCAAGATGTGGGACCGATTCCTCGTGACCGTCAGGCGGCTGTCGCGCCAGATGTGACGACGCCATCGGAACCATTGCACCCTGAAGAATTCCTTAATCACAGCGACGGGGAGGCTTGGGTAGTGAACTCTCCACCACCTGTAATAGTGCGTGATGTCGAGCGTGCCCCTGCGGAGAACGCTCATAGGCAGGATCTGTGTGTGGGCGCGCTTCCCATCAGAGTAGGCGGTCAGCAACTCGGTATGGCCGCTGAGTTCACGTACCCGGAACCTCTTCTCCGCCTCATTGGGCAGGCTTTCGATGTAGATCAGGTAGTAGTCGTTCTGGAGCGCGGCCTCGCACCCCAGCCAGATCCGGTCCGGGGGAGACTTTCGTAGAAGATACCGTATCATACACCTGGTCAGCGCATTACGCGCATCCTCGGACCAGCTTCTCCCCAGTTGGCGGCACTTGGTCAGAATGTAACTCACGGTCGTCCTCCGAGTTCCGGTACCCGTCACGTCTTGTGATACTTGGGGTCGTTATCGTCAGTGGTGTCGGTGTTGACGGGGAGGTTGATGCTGAACTTCTCTCCCGCTTGAACGATTTCGGTCGAACGGGCGTCCCCCTGACTCCGGTCCCAGAAGAGGTCCTGACCTCGGCCCCAGAAGGGCTTGTTGTTGTCCCGATCCCAGAACAGATCGGGCTTCGGGATCCTGGGCTGGCCCTCACCAGTGGTGATGTACTCCGAGTTCGCGGCAGGGGCTTGGATGGTCAAATTGAATATGAACTGTTGCTGTACATCTCCGGTGATCTTCTGATTGACAGCGTACTTCTTGGCTGCCTCCTTCGCCAGTTTGGTCACCTCGACCTTGCGTCGTCTCTGTGGGTCGAGCAACCATTGGATGAAGCGCAGGACGGCTACTACCACAGCTGCACTGGCCCCGATCAACGCGACGATAGTCTTAGTCTCCATATCCACCTCCCGATATGCGAGCCGCTAGCCCCCAGCCCCCGTCGCATCCTCCGGAGTGGCCAGTGAGTTCGGGGGAGGCGGCGGATCACAGATCGCCCCACGCTCCCGAGCCCAGTTGATGAATCTGGCGCTGTCGGGGGAGGACATGGTGATGCCCCGGAGGTCGGCATTCACAATCCTCCAAGTGAGGTGCCAGTTTCGAACATTTGTAAGCCTGGCTCTATACAGCTTAGTCTCGCGCAGGTCGCTCGCTTGCAGGTCTGCCCCGCTCAAGTTGGCACCGGATAGGTCAGCCTCGCTCAGATTTGCTCCGCTTAGTCTGGCCTCACTCAGGAAGGCCCCAGCCAGGTTCGCCCCGCTCAGGTTGGCCCCAACCAACATCGTGCTGTTTAGATTCGCGCTGGCCAATTGAGCGGACGGGAGGTCGACGCCTAGAAGCCACGCCCGACTGAGATCAATGAAGTTGAGGGGCACGCTATCCTGATTCAGTTCTTCAAGAGCGAGTTTCCGGCCAGCTTCACCTGGGAACCCGGTGGCCGTGTTGATTGTGATCCATGCCTGGAAGTGCTTGGCCACCCTTGCATCCACAGCGGCCACGGAGTCGGCAGCCGCTGCGTTCTTCTGCGCCAGCTCCCGCCGCTGGTCTGCTTTCCCCTGAAGGATGATCCCGCCAACGATCGCGACCCCGAGAGCGATGGTCCCAAGACATAGCCCCAAGATCTGAAACAACGCCCGGACCCGCAGTCGCTCAACGAAGCGGTTCCACGGGGTTCGCCGCCTCTCATCGGCCTCCCGGCAGATCTCGTGCGCTGCTTGCCGGAGCATGTCCGCGCTTCTGTAGCCAGTCTCCGGCGACTGGGATCGTCTTCTGAACAGTCGTTGGATTCTCCAGGCGATTGAACTCACGATCGCCCCCTCACTCCCCGTCAGCCTTCAGATCCCGAATGAGCTTGTCTCGCACTTGAGCATAGACTTCGGGATCCTCGGACCACCCACGGGCATCCGCGATCACCTTCTTGGTCACGTCCACCTTCCGCTCGTGCTCCCAGCCCTTGAAGATGTAGTCGTCGAGCCGAACGGGGAAGAGGACGTTGGTGTTTCCCGTGTACTGCCCGGCGGCCTTCAGCTTCTGGCGCTTGCGTTCCTTCTGAATGGCGCGTTCGATCTCGTCCTGAACGTAAGGACTCTTGAGTGAAGATGCGCTGGCAATGAGCACCAGCTTGTCGAAGTCTCGAATGGCCTGATCGATCTCGCCCCACATGCTCTCGCCGGTCTTCGCATCTTTGTTCCACTTCCAGCAGCGAATCCCGGCAGCCTGGAAGTCGTTGTGCAGCCTAGAGGCGAACTCTTCGTCGTCAGTGCTGTAGCTGATGAAGCAGGTGTAGAAGCGGATTGGCTTGCCGACCCGCCCTCGAAAGTAGGCGATCTCTTCTTCCTGAAGGCCGCAGCCACGGAGGAAGGTCGCCGGGAGGTCGCCTTTAAACCTCAGGATGGTATCGACTGATACTTGCGATGGGCCGCGGTGATCAACGTCATCCAGTGCGATTGCCGAATCGAGCTTGCAGCCGATGATCGTCCGAGAGAACTTGGCCCCCCTCAAGTTGGCTCGCGTAAGGTCGGCTCCATTGAGGGTGGCGTATTGCAGATCAGCTCCACTTAGGTCGGAGTCATGTAGGTCGGCGAGAGTGAGGTTTGTTGCATGGAGGACAGTCTTGCAGAGATTGCATCTGTCGAGCCTAGCGGGCCTGTTTGTGGGTCCACGTAGGCCACTCAGATTGGAGTCAAGTAGGTTGGCACGGTAGAGGTTGGCACCCGAGAGAATTACCTGCCGAAGGTCGGACTGGGTGACGATGGCCCCGCTCAGGTCGGCATGGCTCAGGAAGGCCCCAGCCAGGTTCGCCCCGCTCAGGTTGGCCTCACTCGGAACGGCCCCAGTCAAGTCCATCCCAGCAAGACTTACTTTGTCGAGCTTAGCCCCGGCCAAGTCGACGCGCTCAAGAGAGAGGGGAACAGGTTCCCATTCCTCATCATACGGGGTACGCCACCGATTCCACTCCTTGACACCGTCAGGCCCACCTCGCAGCAGCTTCAGTGCCTCGTCACGATCCATGGTGAGGTCCCCCTGTCGTTCATTGGCGCATCGACGGGATTGTATCAAGAGGAGCGAGATAGGTCATCGGGGTTGTGGTGGGCATGGTTGCTGCCTGAGGTCAAGGCAAGCTGGTCGGGTGTCCAGCCCGACCCGCGCCCTTGCCGACAGAAAGATCCAAGAAAACCCTGCCTGAGAACCACAACCTTCTCAGTCCCGACCTCGACCCCGTCAACCCGCCGCCAATACTCGGCAGAGAAGAAGATCTGAATTGCACTGGAGAGGCTCAGCGATGATCGCGACCGATCGCGAACAGCCGGGATGGCACAGAGCACCTGACAAGCGCCGAGTGCGCATCGGAGGCGCAGGTGCAGGTCCGCTGAGCCCCAGACATAGCCCCCGGGTGTTCCTGGGCGCTGCTTTGAAATGGAGTGGGGGGGAACGCCGGCAACCGGCGCTGTAGCCGAAATTGGCGTGGTCGCCGTTGTCCTTTTCATGGTCCGCGGTGGATAGGTGATATCCCAAGCCAGTTGTGATCATTGCGGCCGTTCGCTAAAGGTGCTGTCGTACCAAGGTAATAGAAAACACCCCATGAGGTTAGCCCTCGTGGGGTGTTCCAGTCTGTTCCTGCCGTCTCCGGTCTGATACGGTAGAAAAACGGTAGAAAGGATGAAGCTCGTCAAACCAGACTGATCGCGGGCAGAGCCGGGCCCGCGACTGCCCGGGTATTCGACCAGATTGCGTACTGCGTGGACCATCCCGAAGAACGCGATCTGTTGATGGCTCCTAAGGAAAATGGTGGGTACGACTACTGCCGCGATCTTAAGGATCGAGTATGCGCTGATTCCAATAGAATGGAGATGTACTGTGAGAAAGCGGTGTCATGATCAAGCATGGGGAGTCTACCTTAGCAGCGGCGCCTGGCTGTCCAAAGAATGGGGTCCACCACTGAATGTGCAGTCGGTAAACTGGGGGTTGGTGCGTGTATCCGGAGCCAGACAATCAGGATCTGAGGGGCAAGTAGCGGTTCTGGAGATTGCGCAACGCCCGCCAACAGATCCCGCCAAACTGCCTCGGGGCCGATGTTGATTGTGGATGGTGACAACGTCGTAGCGCCTCTGGATCCGGACGCTGTTGGCTGAACAGTGCGTCATGCGAGATGGGGGCAATCGGACGAGTAGCCCCGTCATGTGGCTATAGAATCAGTGCGCGAAGAGGTCCTTGATGGCTCCCCAGGTCGATTGGTCGGCTGAAGTAATGGTTGGCTCAAACTCGACGACATAACCAGCCGCAGTGCCTTCTGGGTTATAGTCATTCCATGAACCATTGCTGACGGACATATGAAAATGGAGATAGCATTCGTTGCCGCCGGAGTTGTTTGGTTCGCCTTGATGCCAATTCGTGTGGACCCAGGGCTCACCTGTTACCCAAGTCCAGCCGCCATCAGGTTCAGGGCTTCCGGGAGGCTGATAGCCGCCAAGCCAGTATGTACCGACATCGCCGAGCTCGTTCCAAACGAATTCGTTTTCCTCTGCTGAGGTGCTCGTTGCTAGGTATCCATGAGCTCCCATCCAGGTACTTGAGGTAGCGAGCTGATTGGCTTCCTCTCGGGTGCAGTCGCCAGGGACGACCACGCCCTCATAGTAGTGCGCGTTTCCTCCCTGTGAGATGGACCACTGAATGGGGTCAGCGCCAGATTGGGTCCAGGTCAAAGAGACAGATAGGATAGCAATGCTGACATTCAGAAGGGCAGTCCTTGCGCTTCTCATTGGTAGGTCCTCCTGTGACCGAATGTTCGGACATCCTGATCCGATGAACCCTATGGCTATCCGAATCATCGGTATAGGAGGACAGGATCTTTCGGCAGAATGGTCTTCGATCTCAGTGCGTTCCTGCAGCAGTGTCGATCATTTGATCAGTACAAGTTTGCGGGCACTTCTTTGACCGCCAGCATCAAGCCGCAGAAAATAGACTCCTGGACTGGCGCGCAGTCCGGCCTCATCCCGGCCGTTCCAGAGCACAGAATGCCACCCCAACGCCTTGATCGCATCTTCCAGCGTCACCACCCGGCGACCCTGCAGGTCGTAGACCTCCAACTGGGCCCGACCATGCGCGGGCACGAAATAGGAGATCGCAGTCTGAGCTCTGAAGGGATTGGGAAGGTTTGGATCTAATCGCAGCGTAAGCCATTTGTCAGATGCATCCGCGTTCGCAGCTGGATTGTTCGTCGAGGCAATCAGCTCTGCTGAATACCAGCTCTCGTCATTCCCATGGTCGTAGCAGGTGACCGCAATGTAGTAAGTGGTCCCAACTCCAAGACTGGGTAGAAGCGCCTGTGTGACGTTCCCGACATCGAGCGTGTCG
>JAGMDA010000109.1 GCA_023128935.1 Candidatus Eiseniibacteriota bacterium
CGAAGACGCAGAGGGTAGCGCGTTCCCCGCCGAGAGCGCTGGGGATGCCAAAGCTGATGGCGGTGTACGAACTAAATGGATTCGGCGCATTCGGCGCCAGAGTAAGCCTGTTGACGATCTCCGAGCGCCCGGGGCGATCTTCGGTTCCCTGAGGGTCCCAGCACCCGACCGGCCAGGCACCTATGAGTCCACAGCTGCCCTGATTGCAGGGTGAGTAGTTCCAGATGTGATAGTCTTCACTTGCCGGATCGCAGAAACATGGATCGGCGGAGAAGTTTCCACTGCTTTCTAACTGACTGGCAACGTACCCAACCCAGTCGCCTCCAGCATTGCCGTAGAGGTCGCAACACGCCAGCAGGGCGGAGCTCGTTGCGCGGCACCTGACGGCCTGGCCTGATGAGCTGAAGGCAATGATCGTATTCTCTAGGGAAGGTGAGGCGAAATTCCAGCATTCCACTCCACCCCCGGCCGCCAAGGTACCAGTCGCAGAGTTCCCACAGAAGGTGCAGTTGATCAGCGTGGGAACAGAGAAATCGCAGTTCATGCCTCCACCATGTTCAGCAGAATTGTGGGTGAAGATACAGTTGGTGAAGACGGCACAGGACACATCCTCACAACTCACCCCACCGCCGAATTGCGCGGCATTCACGGCAAAGACGCAGTTCTCAATGACAGGTGAACTGCCCTCACAAAGTATGGCCCCACCGCGGCTAGTGGGATACGGGGCAACCCCTCCTGTGATTGTCACCCCCTCAAGCTTTGTCTCTGATCCTTCCCCGGACTGGAAAACAAAACCACGGTGCGGATCTATCTCGCTCCCTTCGCAGTCGATAGTGCAAACTCGGGGGGCTCCGCTCTGTGATCGAATGGTGATTGCCTTGCCGCAGAGGTCTATGTCGCGATTGCCATTGCCGGTGAATACCCCATCAGCAAGCTCGATCGTGTCGCCATCCCCTGCTGCGATAACCGCTTCCTGAATGGTGGGGAAATCGCCGGTACCTTCCGGGTTCACCACCCAGTGAAAGGCGCAGCCGACTGCCCATGCGCCGATCAGATCGCATCCGGGATTGGGTTGGGAGAAGGGGGCGCAGGGAGAGTCCTCATGAAGGCGAAAGTCATCGTTCTCTGGGTCGCAGAAGAGCGGGTCCTCGCAAATGTTGCCGTCGATGCCGTACTGGCCCGCGATGCATCCGATCCAGTCTCCGCCCGCATTGCCATATACGTCGCAGCACATCAAGACGGGCTGGGGGGTTCCGAAGCCGTTGGCAAGGCAGGTTAAAGCTTCACCTTCAGGAGACCGCGAGATGATTGTGTTCTGAAGCACGGGGTACGATGAGCCCTCACACCAAAGGCCACCTGCTTCGGGGGCAGCATTGCTGTAGAAGGTACAGCCAACAACTGCGGGGGAGGATGACTTGCAGCTGAGCCCACCGGCTCTAACTGCCGCTGCATTCGCCGTGAAGGTACAACGAGTCAAAGATGCTGGGCAGTAGTGCCAGCATTCCATTCCTCCTCCCTCTATCTCGGCCCAGTTCGAAAGGAATTGGCAGTTTGTGAAGGTCGGGGAGGAGTGGTCTCCGCAGAAGACTCCACCACCTACATTTGCAGCGCAGTTGGATATGACGCAATCCCTTGTCGTGGGGGCACAGTCCCACTCGATCATCAACCCGCCCCCATGGTAGTCTGGCCATTCTCCAATCACGTATCCGTTTGTGACAGTGATCCCCTCCAGGACGGCATCGCCTGTCTCACCAGAATGGTAATAGAACCCCCTATGCTGTTGTTCCGCACTCCCCTGGCAATCGATGACACAGGAGTCTGGATCCCCGGCCTGCGATCTCACCGTGATCGCCTTGCCCAGGTAGTCGATGTCCCGGTTGCCGTCCCCGGTGAACGTGCCATTTGTGAGTTCGACGGTGTCTCCGCCGCCTGGATGGTGGGGAAGTCCCC
>JAGMDA010000011.1 GCA_023128935.1 Candidatus Eiseniibacteriota bacterium
CCGTCAAGGGCGTTTGCGGCAAACCGGAAGATACTGCCAATCTACAAGATCTGCTAATCCATGTATTGAGAGGGATTGCCGTTTATAGCGAAAGACTCACAGGCCTCGGAATCTCTGACCGGGAGATGGGCCTGTTTACAGCCCGCGGCCTGTTTGCAACCATCACCAATGCCAACTGGGACAATGACCGATTCGTGGCCATGATCAGGGAAGGCCTCAAGCGCCGGGACCAGCTGAAGGAGAGGTTCTTGGCCGCCTACAGAGAAAAGCACGGCAAGGATTTCGACGAACCATTGCATGCTTCCGCGACGTGGTTCTCCGATGATGTGCCCGACTTTGAGGAGCAGGCGAAATCCGTCGGCGTTCTGGCAACTGAAAACGAAGACGTCCGATCTCTGCGGGAATTCCTGATCATAGGCCTGAAGGGAATCGCCGCCTATGCGGATCACGCCGCCATCCTAGGATTTGAAAAAGATGCGATCTACGATTTTATAATGGAAGCGCTGGCTTCAACCACAAGAGACTTGTCGGTGGACGAGATGATCGCTCTGGTTTTGAAAGCCGGGGAAGTTTCGGTGAGCACCATGGCCCTGCTGGATGAGGCCAACACCTCCGCCTACGGTCATCCCGAAATCACCGAAGTGAATATCGGCGTTCGCAATAATCCGGGGATTCTGATAAGCGGCCATGATTTGAAGGACATGGAAGAGCTTGTGAGGCAGACTGAAGGTACCGGCGTTGACGTGTACACCCACGGTGAAATGCTGCCGGCCAATTCTTATCCGGCCTTCAAGAAGCATCACCATGTTGCAGGTAACTACGGCGGTTCTTGGTGGCAGCAGAATACAGAGTTCGAATCCTTCAACGGACCGATCCTAGTGACCACCAATTGTCTTGTTCCGCTGAGAAAGGACAACACCTACAAAGACA
Organism: Candidatus Eiseniibacteriota bacterium; assembly: GCA_023128935.1. Taxonomy (GTDB): domain Bacteria; phylum Eisenbacteria; class RBG-16-71-46; order CAIMUX01; family WJJG01; genus DAOVQB01. The sequence continues at coordinate 931 of JAGMDA010000011.1, forward strand.
GGCTCTTCACCACCGGAGTGGTCGGCTATGACGGCGCCAAACATATTCCCGACAGGGCCAAAGGCGGGGCTAAGGATTTTTCTGAGATCATTGCACTGGCAAAGAAATGCGAGCCGCCCGCTGAAATCGAAACCGGCAAGATTGTCGGCGGGTTGGCCCATAACCAGATTCTTTCCTTGGCGGACAAGGTAGTCGAGGCGGTCAAGTCCGGGGCCATCAAACGCTTCGTCGTGATGGCCGGCTGCGACGGCCGGCACAAGACGCGAAACTACTACACTGAAGTGGCCGAAACGCTGCCCAAAGATACAGTGATTCTCACGGCCGGATGCGCGAAATTCCGCTACAACAAGCTTGAGCTCGGTGATATCGGAGGAATTCCGAGGGTGCTTGATGCGGGTCAATGCAACGATTCCTATTCCCTTGTGGTGATCGCCCTGAAACTGAAAGAGGTCTTCGGCCTCGACGATATCAATGACCTGCCGATCTCATACGACATCGCATGGTACGAGCAAAAGGCTGTTGCGGTCCTGCTGGCGCTTCTCTCTCTCGGCGTCAAAGGTATCCGCCTGGGGCCCACCCTGCCGGCTTTTCTTTCCCCGGCGGTTGTCACTGTCCTGGTGGAAAGGTTCGATATCAAGCCGATCGGGACGGTCAAGGAAGATATCGAGGCGATGATGGCCGGCATGTAGCAACGAGCGCAACAGCTTCGCCCGTAATCAACCACAGAAGTAAGTCTCTGTCAGCCGGCGAACCACCGGAGGGGATTTGCTTGTAGCTTAGCAAGGGAATGCTATATCGCAAACCATGATACAGCGACTCGTGGCCAAATCACTGCGGCAGCGACTGTCCACATATCCGGCCGTGGCCCCCATCAGGGCACGCCAGCCAGGGAAGAGCACACGCGCTCAATTGTCCTTTGGTTTCCAGACCTTCCAAACGTTGCCCACGAGATCCGGCCCGACCTTCAGGGTCTTCTTGCCCGGTTCCCAGCCAGCGGGCGTCGCTTCGGCGCCCTTGTTGGCGCGGACATGTTGGAATGCTTGAATCTGGCGCAGGGTCTCATCCAACCTGCGGCCCACGGGCGGGGTGAGCACTTCCATCGCCTGGACGACGCCATCAGGGTCGATCAGGAACCGGCCGCGTATGTTCACACCGGCCTCTTCGTCGTAGACCCCGTAGACCTTCCCTGGGTGACCCGCGGCGTCAGCAATCATCGGGAAGGGGATTCCGCCGTCGACCATCTTGGAGAGTTCCGTCTCATTCCAGATCTTGTGCACAAACTGGCTATCGGTGCTGACCGCTAGCACGTCAACTTGAAGCTTTTGCAGGATATCGAACTTATCCGCGACCGCGGAGAGCTCCGTCGGTCAAACGAAGGTAAAGTCGCCCGGATAGAAGCAGAGCAGCACCCATCTGCCAAGGTACTCCGACAGCTTTACTCGGATGAACGTGCCCTTGCTGTACGCTGGCGCCTCGAAGTCAGGTGCCTTACCCCCCACTCTGACCGTAGTCATTGCCATCACCTCGCTTTCCAGTTCCTCTGGCCTTCTCTGCGCGGGATCGCTCCCCACCACCGCTCCGGTCGGACGCGCGCATCCGACAGCTTCATCTGGCATGCTCGGACCTCCTCTCCTTCTGCATCCAGGGATCAGTTTTCTCTCAGAATATACTCGTCGTACTCAACTTCAAAGCGCAGCTTGTGTTTCGCTTCTTCCTGGGCCAGTTCGAACAGTGGGCTACCTCCCCGACCTTGATGGTGACGACGCCGTCAGCCCTCTCGATCACCGGCACGTGCTTCTCGGTGGCCGCGTCGACTTCTCCCCCCTCGAGGAACTTGAAGAACCGCTTGGCATGTTCACGTTCGTGGTCGGCCGTCTCTGTGAAGATGTCAGCGATCTGAACGAACCCTTCCTTGCGGGCCTGACTGGCGAAGTAGGTGTAACGGTTGCGCGCTTGCGATTCTCCAGCGAATGCGATCAGGAGATTCTTCTCAGTCTGCGTTCCTTTGATGGACATCACCTTGTCCTCCTTATGGACATCACCTTGTCCTCCTTCCTGTCTCGCGAGTCTTTGGCCCGGTCCGATGCTATGCTACGCTTTTCTATCCAGTATGTGCCGCCAGATGCTGGGCGACGCCCTTATTGTACGTGCGCCTACGACCATTCCCTCTGCAGCTGCACCCGGTCCTGCGGGGACAACTGCTCAGCGCACTGTGGACAGATGCCCACATACTCCACCCGGAGGCCGAGGATTTCAAAGCCGCTAAGCCGCTCAACGTCGATGCGCCACGGGTCTTCTGGTGCATCGTGCACGTTGGCCATCCGCCCGCACTGGGCGCATCGCGGGAAACGTTCAATGGAGCGGCCTAGTCACGCCTTCGATGAACTTTGCATAAATGTTTTTGATATCCCGCGCCTTCTATCTGCCGGGCCGGTGGCGCCCCTGGAAGGCGAAGCGCCTTCCTCGCCCGGGGCTTGGGCCCCCGGCGGCAAAAGATCCTGGAACTGGACCGGCTCCCGTGCCCTAATGTTGGCAGGAAGAGCCCGCGGCCCGCCTGGGTCCGTTTTTCCTGGATGGCGGCGCAAGAGGGAGGATCGTGATATCAGGGTAGCAATGCTCTCACCGATTGCATGGCGGACCCCCCCGCGGCACTACGGCCCGTGGGAGAACGTGGTGTCTTTGCTGACGGAAGGGCTGGTCAACAGAGGGATTGATGTAACCCTCTATGCCACCGGCGATTCCGAGACGAAAGCAGTCCTGAAAGCGGTATGCCCAAAAGGCTATGAGGAGGACACCTCGTTGGAGCCGAAGGTGTGGGAGTGCATGCACATAGCCGAACTCTTCGAACATGCTGATGAATTCGATATAATCCACAACAATTTTGATTTCTTGCCGCTGTCATACTCTCGTCTGATTTCCACACCGGTTGTTGCGACTATACACGGATTCTCTTCGCCCAAGATACATCCGGTCTATGCGAAGTATGACGACCGGGTTGCTTATATTTCCATAAGCAATGCTGACAGGATTGACCTCCTGAATTACGTGGCTACGGTCTATCATGGCATCAACCTTCATCAGTTTGACTTCCGGACCCAGAGCGGGGGTTATCTGCTCTTTTTCGGCCGCATCCATAATGATAAGGGCGCGCGTGAAGCCATTGCGATCGCGAAAAGCGCAGGAATGAGATTAATAATTGCAGGCATAGTACAGGACAGACAATACTTTGAGCAAGAGATCAAACCCCACATAGATGATCTGGCGGTGTCCTATGTAGGGAGCGTGGGACCAGAGCAGCGCAACCGGCTCCTGGGCAATGCATATGCTCTTCTGCATCCGATAAACTTCAATGAACCATTTGGCCTTTCGGTAATCGAATCGATGGCATGCGGCACGCCGGCTATTGCGTTCAAGCGCGGAAGCATGCCTGAACTAATCACCCACGGGCATAATGGATTTCTGGTGACCACGGTTGAGGAAGCCGCTCGTGCGGTTGGTGATATCGCGGCGATCGATAGAACCGCGTGCCGCAAATGCGTTGAGGACCGGTTCACGGCTGAACGGATGGTAGATGAGTATATCGCCGTGTATCATAAAGTTCTTGGGTTGATCGCTCCCAAGGAAAGCCGTCCGGGGCGATGCACGGAATAGATAACTCCGGCAGCGTGGATCCCGTTTTTATGGAAGTACAGTGCGGAGGTTGTCTCGCTGAAGACGATATCCAGGGGATCGAAGATGGCTATGATGAAGGATAGTGACATGCAGCCAGCGTCGAAAATTATTACAAGGTGCAAAAGCAACCCGATCCTGACAAAAGAGAACGTTCCCTACCCGGTCGCAACCGTTCACAACGCTGGGGTTGTAAAGCACCAAGGACGATACATCGCGCTTTTCAGGTCGCACATGCATAACGGACGCTCGGTAATCGGTATGGCTGAGAGTCTAGACGGGTTCGCATTCAATGTGCATCCAGAGCCTTTCCTGACGCCGGCGAATACAGGTCCTTTTGCGGAGTATGAAGAATACGGTGTGGAAGACCTGCGGATATCAGCGATTGAAAACGCCTATCTTCTCACCTATAGCGCTTATTCGCGGCACGGTGTCCGCATCGGCCTGGCCCGCACGCTAGACTTCAAAAAGGTGGAGCGTATTGCGCTGGTAACTCAGGCGGATTTGCGCAATGTTGTCATTTTTCCCAAGACATTTGATGGACGCTATGTCCGTTTGGACCGCCCCCATTCCGAGATATCCGCCTGGTCGATCTGGATTTCATATTCTCCTGATCTCATTCACTGGGGTGATTCGCGGGTGATCATGAAGCCGGCCAGGTATCATTGGGATGAGATGAAGATAGGACCCGGCGCCCCGCCGTTCGAGACCCCAGAAGGTTGGCTCCATCTCTATCACGGTGTCTTCCAGACCATGGCTGGGGCGGTCTATCGGCTGGGGGTCGCGCTTCACGATTTGGAGGACCCCGCCAAAATTATCGGGGTTTCGGACCAATGGGTCCTGGAGCCAGAAGATCCGTGGGAGCTAAGCGGGTATGTACCAAATGTCGTTTTCAGTTGCGGAGCTGTCCCGGAAAAGGACGGGACCGTCAAAATCTACTGGGGCGGCGCCGATACGGTCCTCTGCGCCGGCACGGCAGTTATTAGTGACCTCGTTCAGCTGTGCCTAACCAAAGGGAGAGACCCGCTGTAGGTGCGCCGGATCACTGCATGGAGATGATTGCGACTCGTCTATGCGATTGCGGTAGTTATATCCAATATAAAACGGGAAGGTTGGAGCCATAAGCATGAATCTAAAGGTCACCAGAAAGCCGATGAAGTTTATTCAGGATCAGACCAGAGTCATAACGCGGCTGCATCTTCCCGGCGGGGATGATCGGATACGCAAGATTATTCAAAGAGTCTTATGCATGCAGGATGAGCAGATAGCAAAAGTCCTGCGCGATGTAATGAGAGAGTTTTCCGTGCGCCATAAGCATGTCAAGCGGGTCTTTGAGCGTCATTATCAACAGGTCTCTGGGCTCGTACCGGTAGATTACATGGTAAGCCAGGAGCGGAAGTTACTCATCGGGGCCTTTTTCACTATGGAATATTCGATTGAATCCGCCGCCCTCTTCAACCCCTCTATTGTGGCCAATCATGACCAGCAGGGGCTCGGACCGCACGAACTCCGCTTCATTATGAGCTTCCGCGCTACGGGTGAAGGGCATATCTCCTCGATTGAGTTTCGCAGTGGAAAGATTGATGCCGATAACAGCATTTCCTTGGACCCAGTCAGTCCTTATGTCGAAACGGCGGGAATCCGCTACGACACCTTATACAAAAAGCACCTCTTGCAACTGAAACTCAACGAAATGGAAACCTGCAACGAAGTTACCACCTATCTGCTGGGCAAGTTGCCGGATGAATTCACCTTCAAAGAACTGCAAAGCGCTATCGACTTCATGGGGCGGAACCCGGTGTTTTTCCGAAAGCGTCAACAGGAGACCTTTGATGTAGTTCTTTGGCTTGCGCGCTCCAACTATGAAATCTGCTTTAGCGCCGAGCGAAAGTTATCGGAGTGCGTCATTTTCCCGGTTTCGGAGAACGAATCTAGGGGGATTGAGGATGCGCGTTTTGTCCGCTTTGTCGACGATGACGGAGAAACAACGTATTACGCGACATATACTGCCTACAACGGCTTCAATATTCTGCCACAATTGATTTCCTCCAAGGATTTCCGGACGTTCAAAGTCATTACGCTCAATGGCCTAGCTGCTCAGAATAAGGGCATGGCGCTGTTTCCGAGAAAAATAAATGGTCAGTATGCAATGTTGTCACGGCAGGACGGGGAGAATAATCATATTATGTTTTCCGACAACATTCACTTCTGGCAGGAGTCCTGCGTGTTCCAGGAGCCGAGGTATCCTTGGGAGTTGATCCAGATCGGGAACTGCGGGTCACCCCTGGAGACGTCAGAAGGATGGCTCGTACTTACGCACGGGGTGGGCCCTATGCGAAAATACTCCATCGGAGTTATGCTTCTCGACCTGGAAGACCCAAGCAAGCTAATCGGACGATTGCGCGATCCTATTCTGAGCCCCACGGAGGAAGAGCGCGAAGGATACGTTCCAAATGTGGTCTACACCTGTGGCGCGCTGATCCATAATGGGGAAGTTATTATTCCCTACGCGATGTCAGATACGTGTTCTGGTATTGCGACCGTCAGTGTCGAGGATCTGATGGAGAACATGCAACCGACAGGAGATTGATGGTCGGGCCGGAGGATAATTACATGCTTTGTCCGGGAGTATGGACACAATAGAGGGAGGCTTGGGAAGTGATGACTCCGGGTACATACAATTCGATTTCGAAGATAGCCATGATCGGCAATTATATGCCGCGCCAATGCGGAATAGCCACCTTTACAACAAATCTCTGTGATCACCTTGTCAGTGAAATTATAAACGGGCGCAATATGATAGTAGTGGCGATGAATGACAAGCCGGAGGGTTATGCGTATCCTGCGCGCGTAAAATTCACAATTAGAGCTGACGTCCAGGAAGATTACTACTGGGCGGCAGAATTTCTTAATGCCGGGCAGTACGAAGTTTCCATTCTGCAGCACGAATATGGGATCTTTGGCGGCAAGGGCGGCGCCTATATCTTCCATCTGCTGAAGGCGCTGCGTATGCCAATTCTCACAAATCTACACACGATACTCGAGGACCCGACAGGTGAACAAAGGCTAATTATTCATGAGATCGGGCAGTATTCGGCTCGGCTGGTGGTGATGAGCCATAAGGCTGAGGAACTGCTTGTGTGTACGTATGGTGTACCAAAATCAAAGATTGTGTTTATCCCACATGGCATACCAGATGCAACCTTTGAGGAGTCTGGAGTCCATAACGAACTTCTGGGTGTTGAAGGACGCGATGTAGTTCTGACCTTCGGGCTTCTGAGCCCGGGCAAAGGGATTGAAAACATGATCAAGTCCCTGCCAGCAATTGCAAAAGCACACCCCAAGGTGATCTACATTGTTCTAGGCCAAACGCACCCTCATGTGCGTGCGGCCTCAGGAGATTCTTATCGTCACGGGCTGCAGCAGCTCGCAAACAGCCTGGGTGTTCGCGAGCATATCCTATTTCAAAACAACTTCGTAGAAGACGAAATGTTGGTGCGCTATCTGCAAACAGCCAAGATCTACGCACTGCCTTATCTGAAGAAGGAGCAAATTACCTCCGGAACCTTGGCTTATGCCCTGGGGTGTGGTGCCGCGATTGTCTCTACGCCATTCTGGCATGCCCAAGAGCTGCTGGGTAACGGCTGCGGGCGGATTGTGCCATTTAATGATCAGGCTGGGATGGCCGCGGAGATCATAGACCTGCTTCGAGACGATCGTGGAAGGGAAAGCATGCGCATGCGGGCATACAAGCGAGGCCGTTCCATGACACATAAGGAAGTTGCCCGTCAGTACCTGCGACTAATCGCAAACGTAAAGGACGAACGCAGGTATACTCCCCAACATGTACATGCGGCGCGCCAGAACTTCAAGGTTCTTGATGAGTTGCCGGAGATTGACCTGGCCCATCTTAGAATCATGACCGACGACACAGGCATATTGCAACACGCTAGATATTGTGTTCCGGACAGGAATCACGGCTATTGCCTTGATGACAATGCGCGGGCGTTGATTGTCGCCTGCATGTATTATTCACTGCATCCGGATAAAGCGATCTTATTGCTGCTGCAAACATATCTAAGCTTTATTCATTTCGCTTTCAATGCGGAAAATGACCGCTTCAGGAATTTCATGTCTTATGAAAGGCATTGGTTGGAGGCCACTGGCAGCGAAGACGCACACGGTCGGGCGCTGTGGGCGCTCGGCACGGCGGTGAAGTATGCGCCCAACGAGAGTGTGCGCAGGATGGCCATGCTTCTATTCCGAGACGGGCTGCGGGCGGTTGAAGAGTTCACGTCCCCGCGGGCTTGGTCGTTTGCAATTATAGGTGTGCATGCGTATCTTGAGAAGTATAGTGGGGATGCAAGGGCCCGCCGTATCAGAACGAAGATGGCCCGGAAGTTATTCGCCCTGTTCAAGAATAATGCAAGTGAGGATTGGCCGTGGTGCGAAGATAAGGTTACCTACGCAAATGCGAGGCTTGCTCAGGCGATGATCCTCGCGGGCCAGTGGATTCCAGAACCAGAAATGTTTGCCGCGGGAGAGCGGGCGCTCGGCTGGCTGCTGAGTATACAAACGGCAGATGCGGGACACATTTCGGTAATAGGGAATGGCGGGTGGTACGGGAGGGAAGGGAAAGAAGCGAGTTTCGACCAGCAGCCTGTAGAATTGATGGGCCTGATTGATGCAAGCCTGGAACTATATGTTGCCACGGGTGATAAGAAATGGAGGCAGGAAGCGGAACGCTGCCTGGGTTGGTACTTGGGTCGCAATGATCTCGATACGCAGGTATATGATTTTGAAACCGGCGGATGCCGTGACGGGCTCGAAAGCGACGGTGTAAATGCAAACCAGGGCGCGGAATCAACGCTTAGCTGGCTTATATCATTGCTGAGGATGTATGAGGCCATGGGCATGAGTGAATTGTCGGGGAGCAGGTTGGTATAGCCTATGAGAAAGCAGTTGCATAGATCGCACAGTAGTCAGTCCCGACCTTGAGGTCCCCTTAAGCGGCCCGCACAAGAGACCAATATTGCGGATGGTCAGAAGCGGAGCGAGAACCCCAGCCTCTGAGGACCTAGGGTGAGGTGGATTGGTAGCGCCCGCATCGCATCGTGGTTTACGATCTCGTAGCCTATCACCATCCCGATAGCAGCGCCACATAGCACGTCGGCCAAGTAGTGGCGTCGTTCTTCCATACGCGCAAGCGCTGTAGAGGTAGCCAGAGCATACGGGGTCATACCAGCCACCCTCCCCCAGTGCTTTGCCACTACTGGGGCGGTGGCGAATGCGGCAGCGGTGTGACCAGATGGAAAGGAATACCTGCCCCCGTTGGGGCGTTTGGCATCTACAGCTACCTTGAGTGCCCAGGCTATCCCCCCGCTCAACGGTGGCGCGTTCGTCAACGGGGCAGATGCTGCCGCGCCACGTGCTTGCACAGGTGTTCTTCGAGGAAGTGCTCGGGCACGGTACCTACGATCAGGAGCGATACGGCCGACAGGATCAGGATGGTTACTCTGATCCAGTTCCATTCATCGGGCCCGACCTGACCACTGGGGATGGCGATGATGAAGATGACCAGGACTATCGACAGGATGCCGCGGACAGCCGA